>JAABVY010000269.1:0-1870 GCA_011777135.1 Candidatus Zixiibacteriota bacterium
TAATCTGGTCCACCATCTGCGAGGAGGTCTGCTGGGCGATCTTTTTGCCGCAGTTGAAGCAATGCGGTACCCCTATGCGCGCAAACAGAAGCCTAAGGTAGTCATAGATTTCCGTCACCGTACCCACGGTCGAACGGGGATTTTTGGCGGATGTGCGCTGTTCGATCGAGATCGCCGGCGAGAGACCATCAATGAAATCGACATCCGGCTTATCCATAATGCCCAGAAACTGACGGGCGTAGGCCGATAAGGATTCCACATAACGTCTCTGGCCCTCGGCATAGATAGTATCAAAGGCCAAAGAGGACTTTCCTGATCCGGAAAGGCCGGTGATTACTACCAGCTTATCACGGGGTATCTGCAAATCTATATTTTTAAGGTTGTGCTGACGAGCANNGCAAAGTTTCGCCGCGATATCAATTCACTGAGCGAGCAAAAAAAGTGAAATTCGAGTTTTGGACATTCTTGAAATATAAACGTCTGTTGATCTGATGGCAAGAATTATGACGATATCAAAAGGCCAAAAAAGTGTTGACAAAGATGGGATTATAGTATAGTTTTGGATTTTACTTTTTTGCATAGAAAGAATTTGTTTGGCAACGACTTAAAGCCTTGGGATGCTATTTATTGGGAAATTAATCTATTTAACTGGAGATAGTAGAAACCATGCGAATTTTTAACACAATCATCCTGATACTCCTGATTCTGTTATTTTCTGGTGAGGCGATGGCGGGCGGTTATAATGTCTCCGGAGTCGGCTTAAGGGCGCTCTCCATGGGTGGGGCATTCAGAGCGGTAGCCGATGACTGGAGCGCATTATATTATAACCCCGCAGGCCTTTCGAGCCTCTACCAGCATGAGATAGCGTTTGGTATAGACCTTTACAGCTATCGGCCGGAGTTTACTCCGCAGATGACCTTAAACGATTATTCGTTTGGATACTATGACGGCGAAAAAAGGGTTTCCGATGACAAGATTCCTTACACCCCCTTTGCAGCTGCAGCCTTTGTGTTACCGATATTTGAAAACGTTACTGCGGGATTCGGTGTTTTCCAGCCCTTTGATCATGATGTGGAATGGAATGTGTTCAGGTTGAGCACAGCCTACAATGAGTATGTAGATGATTCATTCACCTTGCCGGTGCCTGAAGCTCTGGTTCCATTCCCGGAAATCACTCATGCTTTCAATATTGATGTCATCGATTTTCATCCGACCGTCGCAGCGGAATTGATCGAAGACAGAATGTCACTGGGCCTGGGTCTTTCAATCAGGAAAGGTTCATACAACCGCAGCGAAATAATACTGCAGCCGAACACGCTTCCGGAGACATTTTCATCCCGTCCCTATGAGAATCTGGTTACCATGACCGAGTATGATGCCAGCGGATGGGGCTTAGGATTCAATGCCGGTCTGCTTTTCCGGGCCTCTGAGAAATTGAAACTGGGTGCATCATATCAATCCAAGACAACGATAGATCTTTCCGGCGATGCCCATGCCACTCTTTTCTCCCCGGGCAACAGGCATATGGAGAATATCGCCGATACGGCTGATCCCGCCAAACAGCTTTTCAAAGGCGAAGTTTATACCGCCAGTCATGAAGCTGATGCGGAATGGGTGGTGCCCTCGGAGTTCGGGTTTGGATTGTCTTACCAGGTAAGTGAGAGATGGATGATCGCGGCGGATTTTGCTTATATCATGTGGTCGGAATATGAGGGTATTGAGTTTGATGTTACCAATACCACCGGACTGACAGACTTCGAGTTCATCAACGGTTATCTAAACCCTGTCGATTTCACAGAAGAGTGGGATGATGCCTTCAGGATTTCCGTCGGTGTCGAGGGACATCCGCATGAAAGATATAAATTGAGGG
>JAABVY010000269.1:1921-2577 GCA_011777135.1 Candidatus Zixiibacteriota bacterium
ACCTTTCAGGCGGCGCCTCACTCTATGTCGGCATAGTCGAACTTTTCGGCGCGGTATCATTGATTATCACTCCTGAGACCACCGTATCGGAACTGGTCGATGAAGATGAAGATGGGATTTTTGATAATAACGCCGGGATATACAGTGATTTTACAGCTGTAACCTCAATCGGATTCACCATCAGGTTTTAGGAGGTTGTGAAAATGAAAAGATCAAAGATATTTATCATAGGTTTGCTTCTGATCGGATTGATTCTGATTGGTTGTTCGGAGCGCGAGAATCCCGCCGACTTCCCTGATATCAATGAGCGCGGATTCAAAAATGACGGCGTGTTCACATATCCACGTGCTTATTCAGCGATTTCAGATCATGCCGGCTGGGAATTCTTTAATTTTACGGTGGACAAGAACTTCTTCACCAAGATCTACACCCCACCGTCATTCACTCCTCAGGGTCGTCCCTTCCCGATCCTTTATTTTCTCCACGATTTCGAAGGAGATGAAAATTACTATTTCTCGAAAATGGTTCAATGGATAGCGGACAGCCTCATTTATGAAGGAGAGATTAAAGAATTCTTCATTGCCAGCATTGACGCCTCTACTCCCTACGGCGGCAGCTGGTACACTGATAATGAGTTTTTCGGATGGTTCGAGACA
>JAABVY010000061.1:0-1364 GCA_011777135.1 Candidatus Zixiibacteriota bacterium
ATGACGAATTAAATTTCTACTTCCTCGAGGTCAACACCCGCCTGCAGGTGGAACATCCGGTCACCGAAATGATCACCGGAATCGACCTGGTCAAAGAACAGATTAAGGCAGCGTCAGGCGAAAAGCTGTCATTTACTCAGGACGAAATCCGCATCCATGGCCACGCGATCGAATGCCGGATTTACGCCGAGGATCCCGCCGCCAACTTCGCACCATCCACCGGCACACTCAGGAGTTATGTCGAACCGCATGGCGTCGGGGTACGTGTCGACTCCGGAGTCTATGAGGGCGCACAAATTCCAATCTTTTACGACCCGATGATCTCCAAGATGATTGGCTGGGGCGCGACACGCGAAGAGGCGGTTGCACGCACAAGGAGGGCATTGACTGAGTATCGCATTTCAGGTGTATGCACAACAGTCAATTTTCATCTGGCTGTAATGGACAATGATAATTTCAAGAAAGGTAAATTGCATACACATTTCATAGAGGAAGAATTCCCGGACAATGTTTTTTCTAGTAAAGAGGAAGATCATGTTTACAAAGCGGCGGCGGTCTCAGCCTGCCTGTACGATTTCCTTGAAAACAGCAAGCTCAAAACCCGGGTCTCGAGTGACGGCGCCCGTGAAAGCAACTGGAGAACTGTCGGCAGACGCATGGCGGTCAGCCGCACACCGGAGAAGTGAAGATGGATTACCAGGTTAAAATAGAAGACAGAGAATACATTGTAACGATCGATCCTGCTACTCATCCACCCCAGATAAAAGTCGACGGCGTGCCGGTCGAAACCAAATTTTCGACCCGCTCAGACAATTCGGAAATTCAGCTTTTAATGGACAATCGCTCCTACGACATTGAAGTTGTCAAACAGAAAGGCAGACAGAACGGCGATTTCAGCGTATTTATTTATGGACGCGAGTTTTCGCTTTATGCCGAGGATGAACGTCTGGCAAAAATCCGCGAAGTGGCCGGTCTTGGCCCGGGCGGCGATACCAGGAAGGAATTACATGCGCCCATGCCCGGTCTGGTCACGAAGGTACTGAAAAATCCCGGCGATCAGGTCTCCCGAGGTGAAAGCCTGATTATTGTCGAGGCCATGAAAATGGAAAATGAGCTAAAATCCCTGATTGACGGGACGATTAAAGAGATAAAGGTCAAGGAAGGCCAATCTGTTGACAAAAACGCTTTAATGGTTCTCTTCGAATGAACGCAAAAGCATTCAGCCGTCTTTCAGTCGGCGCAACATACCGCTTCGATATCAAGAAAGCATTATTATCGCAGGCAGGAGCACTGTTTGCGCTGGTGATGGCTATCATCTCCGAGGGCAATCCGCCCTTTGGGGATGAACCCTACCGGCTGCTCTC
>JAABVY010000061.1:1424-2311 GCA_011777135.1 Candidatus Zixiibacteriota bacterium
TAAAGAATTGACATTTTACATGACCGACCACGCAGGCAAGGAGACGATGGGATTGAAGATAAAGAATTATGCGGCTTATGCAAATTCGGAGGAGATGCTGACTTTTTTGAAATATCTTCTGGGGGACAAATTCTCCGGTTATATCAAGCCTAAGGAAGAGGATAGGAACGATAAAGAAAACAAAGAGGACAAGAAGAAGCTGCCTCCCGCCAGATTCAAAATTCCAAATCGCTTTTTCGGAGACCAATCCAGGAATGCATAGGAGATATTGATGATCGAGAAGATTGCGCATATAGGTATAGCGGTTAAAGACATCGACAAACATCTGAAATTATACCGGGATATTCTGGGAATGAAGATCGGGGAACGTGTGAAAGTCCCGGATCAGGGTGTGGAAGTTGTGTTTCTGGAAACCGGCGATACAAGGATTGAATTGCTTCAGCCTTTGAATGAAGATGCCAACATAAATAAATTTCTGGAGAAGCGCGGCGAGGGACAACACCACATCTGCCTTGAAGTAGATGACATTGAAGCAGAGCTGAAAAATCTCGAAGAAAACGGAATCCAGTTAATCGACAAGAAGCCGCGCAAGGGCGCCTGCGGTGAGATGGTAGCGTTCCTGCATCCCAAATCAACCGGCGGAGTTTTAATAGAGCTGGAGCAGAAGAAAAAGTAGGGCAAAACCCTTCAGTGGTTTTGTCTATTTGAATAGTAGTAAAGATAGGCAGAATTACTCCATTAAGCTTCGCTTAATTCCGGATTCTTCCCTACACATATCAATCATGCCCAAAGCGAGTTTGGGCATGCCACCCTATGATCAAAGTATTACCGCCGGGAATGGGTTCCCGGCGGCACACTATATAGAATCTAATCTTGGTTAAATCTCT
>JAABVY010000061.1:2345-7228 GCA_011777135.1 Candidatus Zixiibacteriota bacterium
ATATACGGCATGGTATTATCCGAGGGAGTGGCCGCAACCTTCTTGAGTTCTTCCAATGTGCGAGCTACTTTGTCATTGTCACGCATCTCTTTCGCTTTCTTGATGCTTTCCATCTGCTCCTGATGCGCCTTCTCGTCGATCTTCAGAATCTCAATCTCGATTTCCTCATCCTCGAGAATGAACCCATTGACCCCGACTATTACCCGCTCTTTCTTGTCGATTTCCTGCTGGAATTGATAAGCGGCCCGTGCAATTTCCCTCTGGAAATAACCGGTCTCTATTCCTTTCAGAACTCCACCGCGTTTATCGATCTCATCGAAATATTCCAGCGCCTGCTTCTCGATCCTGTTGGTGAGACCTTCCACGAAATATGAACCNNAACCCCGGTTTCATGCGCCAGCACCTGCTGGGTACGAAGCGCAATCAGGGCGGCCTTATCCGAGGGCAGCGCCAGGGTTTCATCCATAGAATTTGTATGCAGGCTCTGTGTTCCGCCCAATGCGGCGGACATTGCCTCGTAAGCTGTGCGTACGATATTCAACTCCGGCTGTTGCGCGGTCAATGAACATCCTGCGGTCTGGGTATGAAACCTCAGCATCCAGCTCCTGGGATCCTTTGCGCCGTATTTTTCACGCATACGGCGGGCATAAATTCTGCGAGCCGCACGATACTTCGCGATCTCCTCGAAGAAATCGGAGTGCGCATTGAAGAAAAATGATAATCTCGGTGCAAATGAGTCAACATCAAGGCCACGCTCCATCGCCGCCTCGATGTAAGTGAAACCATCAGCCAGAGTAAAAGCAAGCTCCTGTGCCGCGGTAGCTCCGGCTTCGCGGATATGATAGCCTGAGATAGAGATTGTATTCCACTTGGGTACGTGATTGGTGCAGAATTCGATCGTATCGACAATTAACCTTACTGACGGCTCGGGAGGATAAATAAATTCCTTCTGCGCTATGTACTCCTTCAGAATGTCGTTCTGCAATGTCCCCTGGAGTTTCTCGATCGGAACACCTTTCTTCTCGGCCGCTGCAATGTACATGGCGAGAAGAACATTGGCGGGCGAGTTGATTGTCATAGATGTAGAAATCTTGCCAAGGTCGATGCCGTCAAAAATAATCTCCATATCAAGCAGAGTATCAACAGCAACACCGCATTTGCCGACCTCGCCCAGACTGCGCTCATGATCGGAATCATAGCCCATCAATGTCGGCAGATCAAAAGCAACCGACAAGCCGTGCTGGCCCTGCTGTAAAAGGTAATGATAGCGCTTATTGGTCTGACGGGGCGTACCCATACCCGAGAATTGCCGCATAGTCCACGGCCGCCCGCGGTACATGGAGGCATGCACCCCGCGTGTGTACGGATATTCGCCGGGAAAATTTATATCTTCGAAGTAATCCATATCCTCGATTCGATCCGGCGTGCTCATAAAATCCACCGGCTCGGAGGATATGGTCACAAACTTCTTATCTTTATTTTCCGTCTTCTCGGCCTCGGCCTTCCATTTAGCCTTGGCCTCTTTTATTTTTTTAATAGTCTCTTTATCGAACATACTCACCTCGAGATGTTGTGTGATTAGATATTATTCATCGCAATGTAAACATTAAAAATAAGCTTTTGCGGCGCTCATTTCAAGTAATAATTAACACTGGAAATGGAGTATTGTTCTACTTTTTGGAGTAATGCCTGTCGTAAAGTTCCATAGCAGTCTTGACCGGATCGCTTTTGCGGTTGTAAATATCCTCCAGAAGGCTCTCGAATGTTTCGGCAGAGTGAAGCTTGTCTTCGATATTTGCCGAAAGCAGGGTGCGGATATGTTCTATGATATCCTTCCTGATCTGCTCCTTGCGGTTGGTCTTGAAACGCCCTGATTCCATCAGATGATCCTTATGCTGCATGACAGCCTTGATGAGCAGGTCGATCCCCTCTTTTTTAACCGCCGAGGTCGGCACAACCGGATAACTCCAGTCAGCTTTCTCGCGTTTCAATTGCAGGAGATGATTCAATTCGGATATCACTCGATCCGAGCCTTCACGGTCCGCTTTATTTACGCAGAAGACATTGGCAATCTCCATCAGCCCGGCCTTCATAGCCTGGATAACATCCCCGGATTCCGGAACAATCGCAACCACAACAGTATCAGCGGCATCGACTATGTCGAGCTCCACCTGCCCCACCCCGACCGTCTCGATCAGGATATAATCAAATCCGTAAGCATCATAAACCATACTGACATCTTTGGTAGCGCGTGCCAGGCCGCCCATAGAACCCCGCGTGGCCATACTGCGGATAAAGACATTTTCATTGCTGCTTAGATCCTGCATTCGGATTCGGTCGCCCAGGAATGCTCCCCCGGTGAAAGGCGAGGATGGATCGACAGCAATTATACCCACACGATTGCCCTCATTTACGAGGATTTCGGTTATGCTGTCCATGAGCGTGCTTTTTCCGGCACCGGGTGGGCCGGTCAGCCCGATCTTATACGCTTTTCCTGTATCTTTGTAGAGAGTGGAAAGAACTTTGCGGTAATTCTCTTCTCGGTTTTCGACGTAGCTGATGATCCTTGATAATGCCCTCGGCTCCCTTTTTTTGAACCTGTCAAGCAGCGACATGACTAATATCTCAAGTCCTTTATTCGAAGCTGGATTTTCGATTGATCTCCAAAATAATTCATTTCGGCCACATAAACCAGGTCAACAGCCACAGAACGCAGGGCCAGCTGATGGGCNNTTCTTTCCGACTACATGAGGCGTGCCTACGGCCTCGAGATTTCTGGTCAGGAAGATGGGCCTCATATTAGCCGGGCCGAACGGGGCAAACATGTCGATTGTATCGATAAACTTCTCATCGATATCGTCAAGATCAATTTCAGCATCAATCTTAAGTTTTGGCGTAAGGTCCTCATCGGTCAATTCTTCAAATGCTACCTGCTTGAATTTGCGTGAGAAGACCTCGATTTTGCTGGGCTTTATTGTAAGTCCCGCAGCGTATTTATGACCCCCGAAACGCAGAAGATCATCGGAGCAGAAATTCAGTGCATTGTAAATATGGAAGTGTGGGATTGACCTGGCAGAACCCTTACCCTCATCACCATCAATCGCGATCAATATGGTAGGCAGATAGAACTTCTCCACCAAACGAGAGGCGACAATTCCAATGACTCCCTGGTGCCATCCTTTTGAGGCCAGCACGATTGCGCGGTCATTTTTCAAATCTACTTGAGTTTCGATCATATCCAGGGCTTCGGTTAAAGTCTTCTCATCAATCGATTTCCGGCGCCTGTTTTCTTCTTCCAGAAATTTCGCTATTTTCGAAGCCACCACCTCATCCCGCGTAGTCAGTAGCCTGATAGCCTTCTCCGCGTTCCCCAGCCGCCCGATCGCATTAATCCGGGGAGCAAGTACATAGACCACCTGACCGGTGGAAATCTCCTTGCCCAGGAGTCCGGACACAAAGGTTAATGACTTCAGACCCGGTTTGGTGGTGCGGATGATCTGCTTGATACCGAATTTTGTAAGGATACGGTTCTCCCCTACGAGCGGAACTATATCGGCCGAGGTGCCCAGGGCGACCAGGTCCAGATGTTCCTCCAATTCGCTTTCGGGCTGATTGAGCCTTCTGTAGAGCGCCTGGGCGACCTTGAACGCCACCCCCACTCCGGATAATTCATGGCTACCCTGATCTTCGTCATGCAGCTTGGGATTGATAAGCGCCGCAGCATTGGGGAGATTCGGTCCGGGTTCATGATGGTCGGTTACGATTATGTCAATTCCCAGTTCTCTGGCCCTCTCGACCTCCTCCACTGCGGTAACGCCAGTATCAACTGAGATAATCAGTGTAACGCCCTGTTTCACAGCTTCAGCCAGACCATCCTCGGAAATGCCATACCCTTCTACAAGACGATTGGGGAGATAATAGCTGATCTGTGCGCCCAGTTTATTAAGTACCAGAAACATTAATCCCGCGGCAGTTATACCGTCAACATCATAATCCCCGTAAACCATCATCTTCTCATTTTCCCGCAATGCCTCGACAATTCGCTCTATGCCCTTTTCCATATCAGGCAGCAAAAACGGATCTTTGAGATCGGCCATGGAGGGACTGATGAAATGATTGACCTTTTGCGGCGTATCCAGACCCCGGTTAATGAGGATTTTTAAAACATTGTCAGGCAGATCAATTTCCCTGGACATCTCATCCACCAGATGAAAGTCTGGTTCAGGAGCAACCTGCCATACCGGTTGTATGTATTTTGTAAGATTCATCGCATTAAAAAAAACGGCCAAAGCAGGCAATAAGCCGAGTTCTGTATTTCCGCTTTTTCCGAATCCATTCAGAGTCCATCTGAAGAAATTCGGCCTAATCTTTTTGCGGAAATGCGATCATCCATCTGGAAGAAAAGTCGCCTTTTCTCTCAAGCGGCCTACCCGCGGGTCAAATGGTGCAGGCAACACCTTCCCGCCTACATGGCCTTGCTCCGAACGGGGTTTGCCAGCAGGCTATGTTGCCATAGCCACTGGTGGTCTCTTACACCACCTTTTCACCTTTACCCCGAAAGCCGAAGCTTTTCGGGGAAGTCTTTTTTCTGCGGCACTTTCCGTCGGATCACTCCGCCCTCTGTTTCAGAGGCGTTCTGCCTTCTGGAGCTCGGACTTTCCTCACCCATCGGGCGCGATCGCTTTGCCTACTTCAGCCAACAATATATATAAAGAACTACAACTTATTGCTCTCAACTTCAGCATAATAACCTGAGCTTAGTCATTTGTTTCCATAAAATCAATCAAAAAATACAGATAATCTCATAAGGAATTAATCTGCCCATGCAATAAATTGCAAGACAACATCTTATGATTTCATATCTTCCATTCGGACGAATCCCG
>JAABVY010000365.1:0-1147 GCA_011777135.1 Candidatus Zixiibacteriota bacterium
GTAAATCCTTGTGCCACAACGCGAGTATGGGGTTCGATTCCTCCACCTCCATTTAAATCATAACTATTTAATATACAACAAGTTACAGATTTTTTCGGGTTCGGTGTTACACCTCCAAGAGAATCTTCGTAAGCTGAACATTTACACTTAATTGCATGGTGATTGTTTTTGCATGTGCCAAATTGGTATCTTATTCATTAGCCTTATTTGCTATTGCGCTTATAAGGGATGCCCAATTTGTTCATTTTGTTTCGAAGAGTACTCGGATTTAAATCCAACAAATCTGCAGCTCCCCCTGGCCCATGGATCTTACCATTAGCTTTTGCTAATACTTTCTTGATGTGATTGGAAATAACCTGGTCCAATCTGTCTATTTCACCTGTAGATAAACCTATGGAAGATGATATATCTCTCGACTGATCGGCAACGAACCGCCTAAATGAGAGGGGACCGCGGGGATTAAGTATTAGGGCCCGCTCTACAATATTCTGCAGTTCCCGAACATTGCCAGGCCAATGGTAGTCCAACAGCAGATCAATGGCCTTAGGAGATAACGAAGGTATTTCTGGAAGTTTCAATTCCTTGGCCTTTTGATGAATGAAATGTTGAAGAAGTGCCGGGATATCGGATAATCTTTCTCTCAAAGGTGGAATCCATATTGGGAATACATTCAACCTAAACCATAAATCCTCTCTAAAATCTCCATCTCTGACCATTTGCTCTAAGTCGCGATTGGTAGCAGCAATAATTCTAATGTCTAACGGAATTGTTTTGGCTCCGCCAACTCTTTCAATCTCCTTAGCTTGTAGAACTCTCAATAGACGTACCTGTGCTTGCGGAGGTAACTCACCAATTTCGTCTAGAAAAATTGTACCTTTATTTGCTCTTTCAAAACGACCACGCTTTTGAGATAATGCGCCTGTAAAAGCACCTTTTTCGTGCCCAAATAACTCGCTGTCAATCAGTGTATCGGGAATTGCGCCGCAATTGACACTAACAAACGGACCTTCGCTGCGTAACGATGAGTAATGAATATTATTGGCAATGACATCTTTACCAACTCCTGTTTCGCCTAAAAGCAAAACAGGGCTATCCAGCGCGGCCACTTGCAGCACTTTGTACATTACTTTTTTCAGGCCGAAATTAG
>JAABVY010000365.1:1168-8047 GCA_011777135.1 Candidatus Zixiibacteriota bacterium
GTCATCAGATAGCAGGTCCTTAAGCTCTAGTACTTCACGGTGCTTTAGGGCATTAGACATAGCGATTGCAAATGGTTCTCTTAACATATATAGCAAATCAGCATGATGCCGCGTAAACCTATCCATACCTTCTGTGGCCAACATAATCCCGCCCCCTCCCACTACTTTGGTTCCACCCATTCTCAGAGGTAATACAAGCAGTGACGTTGCTTTAACTTCATGACCTCGAAGCATTTCCTCAAACATCAGTTTCTGTTGGGATTCGTCCGGGATAAACCATGCAGAGTTTGGGCTTTGCTGCATGTATTCCTGCTCGAAATTCATAATTTCCTGTTTTGCGTTAGTGCTCATAGGTGTCAGCAGGTTGTCTATTTTTCCTCCTGCCGGTGTGGAAGAGGCAACCGTTCGCACCGCATTCATTCCTTCCTCAAATAGCTGAAGAAGCATTCTATCAACTGGCATTTCCTGTCTAAGAAAATTCAGGCTTGAAGCCAATGCTTTCTCAATCTCAAGAATACCGCATATTCTTGAGGTTGCCTGTCTAAAGAACTCATTCTTATCCATTTTTTAAGTCCCAATATTTCTTAATACGTCTGTCATATATGACAAATATATGCGAAACCGCCAAATAAGGCAATATAAATTATCAAATATGACAATATCCAAATAGCTAATTTATGTAAGCCGTTGATATTATTTAACTTATGATTTTGGCATGGCTTTCGCTAATAGAAAAATCAGAATGAGAGAAAATTAAGAATAAAGAGGTTGAATATGGCATGGTTAGAGATAATTGAAGTTCGGGTAATGGGCGATAACCGGGAAACACTAAAATCACAACTGCTGGATTTAATTAATGATTTGAGTAAGGAGGATGAGCTCAAGTCAGTACAGATTTATAGCCGTGTTATGGTGGAAACTGATTTTAGTATCCATCTTTTTCATGATTCAGAAAAAACGGATACTAGTTGCAGTACGATATGTTCGCGACTGGAGCCATCATTAAAAGATTTTGGCCTTGTAAATCGCACCATATGGATTGAAACAATTGAAGAAAAAGACAGAAATGAAGATAGAAAAAACGAAATGAAGAAAGAGTAGCACAATGAGTATTCAAAAAAATATTGGAATTTGGGATCGTATTGCGAGAATAGCCTTGGGACTAATACTTCTTGCAATCACTTCTCTCGCCTTTATCGGTCCAAAGAATCCTTTGGCTTACTTGGGATTTTTGGGAGTAATTCCCATAATCGCAGGAGTCTCAGGTTATTGCCCCCCATATGCGATATTGGGGATAAATACAAACAAAGAAGATAAGGTCGTAAACAAATGATAGAGAGGTGTATTATGTGTCATGAACCATCTTTATGGATAATATTCCCGTTAATATTTTTCGGGATGATGATTCTCTTTATGATATTCTCCCGCCGAAGAGGCCGCTGGTCCTGCTGCTCCCCATTTGATAACAGACATAACTACCGGGACCGTATCAGAGAACTTGAGAATGAAATAGAAAGACTGAAAGGTAAATAAGTTATGAGTTATTTAAATAATGAACGGGGCAAGATGATTACCACTAATAATGTTTCGAAAATAAATTGCGATCAAATCTGTATCGCCACAATTAAGCAAACAGCGACAATTGTAACCGGATTAGATNNTAGATGAATCACTGCATTATCATACTGGAGACCGAACAATCTTATCGCTATTCAAAGTTCTACACCGAAGGGCTGTTAGGCTCATCAGTGACAAGACAACTCGACGCAGACTGAATCCATTTCTGAGAAAGTTTGTCTGTAATCTCGTCATGTATTTCAGGGATTCAGGAGAGTTAGATAATTTCACTCTCACAAATATTATTACGGCACTCTCGCTTGCTGATAGTTATACCGAGGCACCGCAAGGTGCTTCGGATTACAGCACTCTTATCCGTCGACCCAATCCATCACAGCCCGATTCCGATGACTACTTTGTTATCGGTCGAG
This sequence comes from Candidatus Zixiibacteriota bacterium, assembly GCA_011777135.1. Taxonomy (GTDB): domain Bacteria; phylum Zixibacteria; class MSB-5A5; order JAABVY01; family JAABVY01; genus JAABVY01. The sequence goes on from JAABVY010000365.1 coordinate 3,157, forward strand.
AAGGAAGGATTGATGATCCCGCCTGCCCAATTGAGCAACTAAGTGTATTCTTCGGCTTTTATCATGCTCGTCAGATGGATCCTTCGAGAGGGGCACCAAAGATCTGTGTTGAGGATTTTCGCAACCTCGTACCTGTCGAAATAAGGATGGATCCAGTACTGGAAGATGCGTTCACCGAAGTATGCCTCAGTGATGGAGCATGGGAGCTGTACCAAAGAAAGATTGCGGCGTAGGTGATTAGGCACTATATTTAGAATGGGTTTGGGGTCTTTCTTTATCAGGTGAGTATAATTGGGAATCAAATTTAATCTATTTTGGTCGGTCGGTTTAAAATGGAAATTAAAAAAGTAAGACTGATTTATTTTTCTCCCACCGGGACAACTCAAAGAGTATTAGAAGGCATTGCCGAAGGTATCAATATCGAGAATATCGAGCGCCATAATTTGACATATACTGACGGTGATCCCCAAAAAATATCGCTAACCTCAGATGAACTTGTCATTATTGGCTCCCCAGTATATGGTGGTCGTTTACCATTTGATGCGATTAATCGATTTAAACGGATGAAATTCAACAAGGCCTTGGCAATTATCACTGTTGCATATGGAAACCGGGAGTTTGAAGATGCATTGTTAGAATTGAAACATCTTGTAATTGAGCTAGGCCTTGTGCCAATTGCTGGTGGGGCATTTATTGGCGAACACTCCTTTGCAACAAGGGATATTCCGATCGCAAATGGACGTCCAGATAACAAGGATATTCAAACTGCAAAAGATNNAAGATAAAATAATGGCGTTAAGATCACCTGATGTACAGATAGACCTGGAAATTCCCGGCAGATTCCCATATGAAGCCAATGGAGCGATTTCTTTGTCGGCTTCTCCTGTAATTAAGGAAGATAAATGTATAGTTTGCGGAACATGCGCCGGCGTATGTCCGATTTCCGCCATTTCAATTAACGAGGAGGTATCAACAGAAACGGAGTTATGCATTCGCTGTTGTGCCTGCATCAAAAATTGTCCTGAAGAAGCCAGGGTCTGGGAAGATAGTATGATGAAAAAAATCGCTGTTTGGTTAAATGAAAATTGCAGCGCCCGGAAGGAACCTTTGATTTTTGGTATAAACTCTTAGAATTCTATTCTATCCAACTGAAATAATTTTGCACTCTCTTTTTAAATTAATGACACATTCAAATCAAGTTCAGGAGTCAAGATGTCATTTCTGTTTTGTGCCGGATTTGCGCCAAATTGAGGTCAAAACAAACAAAAATATAAATAAACAAATAAAACCAAATGAAAACTGAAAATTTATGGGAATCAAGAAGTTGCAGCGTAATTCGATGCACCACTGAGGATTACAAAAACTGCCCAATTCGTCTCCCCCCACCTCCATTTGTATAACCAGCTACATGTCAATAGTTTACGAGCCGGACGGGGGTGTTTAACCCCCCACCCCTGCCTTTGTAAGTCTATATCCCACAATAATCCTGAATAACGTGATACAGCTTTGGTCACGATTTGGTCACAGTGTTCCCGTTCTAAAAGTAGGTAAAGATTGTCTGCTTTCTTGTTGTTTTGGTGTTTCAAAATTGATATATTTATGTCAATAAAACGATGCAGCGGACCATTGAAAATGAAAAGAAATTCCAGAAGATCAGACACTGATAAAGTAATTCATATTTGGATTGAAGAGGAAACCCTCAAGAAACTTAAGATGCACGCTGCTTCGTCCAAGGCCACCATTGAACAACTCGTTGAAGAACTGCTCCGCAGTAAATATAAAAAGATGAGGGTAGGGAATGTGAAGCTATGAACGATCAGAATGAAGACAAAACACATACTCACGTTGTGCTGACAAAAGGCACGATGGTATCACACTACCGGATAGTCGAAAAGATCGGTGCCGGTGGGATGGGTGAGGTCTATCTGGCCGAGGATACCAAGCTCAAACGCAAGGTCGCTCTAAAACTTCTTCCGTCTCAGTTTACTGCTGATTCNNGTTTATTCGGGAAGCTGAGGCAACAGCCAAGTTAAACCATCCCAATATTGTCACAATCTATGAAGTCTCTGAATACCATAATCGACCTTTCTTTGCAATGGAGTTGGTTGAAGGTCAATCTCTACGTGACTTGGCAAAGGGAAAAGAGCTTGATGTCGACGGAATTATCGATTTGGCCATTCAGATCTGTGACGGACTCGGTGGGGCGCACGACAAAAAAGTAGTTCATCGAGACATAAAGCCTTCCAACATCGTTATCGACGCTTATGGCAGACCGAAGATACTTGATTTCGGACTCGCGGCTGTTACGGGTGGGGAGAATCTCACCAAAACCGGTTCTACTATGGGAACAGTCCGGTACATGTCTCCAGAGCAGGTCCAAGGACAGAGAGTAGATCATAGATCTGACCTGTTTTCTCTTGGAGTCGTCCTGTACGAGTTGGTAGCTGGTCGCACACCGTTTGAGAAGGAAAGTGAAGCAGCAACCCTGAAGGCTATCACACAGGACAGTCCCGAACCGTTAGCCAGATACAAGACTGACGTTCCAGATGAACTCCAGCGCATGATNNTATCAGACAGCTGGTAGTGTTTTGTCCGATCTCAAGTGTCTGACCGCCCCCGCTCAAAGTTCGATAGCTCAAGGACCTGCGAAGAAGGGGCCTGGTTGGCCTCTTGCTGTCGGTGGGCTTGTGATTATGGCGATTTTGATAGTAGCAGGAATTAAATACTGGCCGGGCGGCGAGAGCGAGAAGCCTCCCGAACAGACTGAGGAGCGAATAATGGTGGCAGTACTTCCGTTCGAGAACCTCGGCGCACCTGAGGACGAATATTTTGCTGACGGAATTACCGATGAGATTACATCAAGAGTCGGTGTTCTCAATGGCCTCGGTGTCATAGCAAGAACAAGCATTCTACAATACAAGGGAACTACAAAGCGTATTGGCGAGATTGGCAATGAGCTCGGAGTTGACTATATCCTTGAGGGGACGATAAGATGGGATAAGTCGGGTAGCGTCGACAAAGTGCGCATAACACCGCAATTGATCCGGGTATCAGATGAAACCCACCTGTGGGCAGATAATATCCAGAGGGACTTATCGGAGATATTTGAGGTGCAGGAGGAAATTGCTGTGCAGGTAGCCGGGGCGTTGGATGTTGCGCTTCTGACCAGCGAACGAGATGAGCTTGAATATCGACCAACCGAAAACCTCGAGGCCTATGATTACTACCTCAGAGCTATGAACTCCCGAGGCCTAGACCGTCTGCTCTTGCTCAGGGCGATAGAGTTTCTTGATAAGGCCATTGAACTGGATTCAACCTTTGCCCTGGCATATGCTATGAAGTCCCAGGCACACTCAAACTATGCTTTTGCAGATGAATTGGGCGCTTCAGAGCATACCAGACCAGCGCGATTAGCTTACCAAAGGGCCTTTGAACTACAACCGGACCTAGCCGAAGCGCACCTAGCTCGAGGAGTTTACTTTAACTTAATTGAGCGAGACTATGACAGGGCTCTAAAAGAGTTTGAACTGGCCCTGCAGGGGGAAGTGGACCGAGCACAGGTTTTGAATGCAATTGCGATAGTCAAGATGAGGCAGGGCAAATGGCATGAGGCGATAGCAATAGACCAGGAGGTGATCAAGTTAGATCCGCAAGCATTTCTTGGTGGATTCGTGACGACCCAGGCGAACTGGATCGTTCATCGGTATGACAAGGCACTCGAAGCTGTTGAGCGAGCAATCTCAATAGCGCCAGAGAGTGCTATATTCTACCGGCTAAAAGCAAATCTGCAGGTATGCATGGGAGCAAGCATCGACATGATTCAAGAAACGCTTACCGAATGGTCACACAGGGCCACCGGAAAAGATTATCTCATTGAGGTGGAAGGCTTGACGTTTCTGGAACTCTTTCGTTTGTGGGATCTTCCGATCGATGTCGATGCAAAGATCTCTGCTGCAAAATCAAGAGCACACGAGTTTCAAGATCCAAATCATCTCTTTTACACAGGGCTTTTGTATAAACTCACTGGGAGAAGGGATTCTTCATACCTCTACATAGATTCGGCGATTATTCTGATCGAGAATCGTGTTGCAGGAGCCCGGAGCGACACGACCGGTCGATTTGAGATTCTTGAACTAGATCACGATATTTACGATTTTCTTGCGCTGGCTTATTCACAAACAAATAGACATGAGCAAGCGATTGAACATGCTCACTTGGCCATAGAGTCCATGCCTATTGAGGCCTGCCATTGGTGAGGACCTTACTCGGTCATGGTCATGGCCTATGTTCAGTTGAATGCTGGAAATATCGTTGTTGCCCTTGAATATCTCGAAGAGGTGTTATCAACTCCATCTTACTATTCGACAGACTACGTGGAGCTCGATCCTCTTTGGGAACCGGCTCGAGATCATCCTCGGTACAAAGAGATCATTGCCAAGTATGAAGGCATTACGTTCTAAGGGAAACTGATTTGGTAAACCACGAAGCAGATGACGATCGTACCCAGACTCATGTCGTGCTGACCAAAGGCACGATGGTGGCGCACTATCGCGTTATTGAGAAGATCGGTGCAGGTGGGATGGGTGAGGTCTATCTGGCGGAAGACACCAAGCTCAATCGTCGAGTGGCTCTCAAGTTTATGCCGTCCCATTTGGCTTCCGACGTTGAAATGCGTGCACGTTTCAAACGTGAAGCTCAAGCAGCTGCGAAGCTCAACCATCCAAACATAATCGTAATTCATGAAGTATCCGAATTTGGGGAACGTCCTTTCTTCGTTATGGAATATGTGGAGGGGCAATCACTCAGGGACATGATGAAAAAGCGCGATCTGAGTGTTGACAATATAATTGAGTTGGTTATTCAGATCTGTAGTGGTCTTCGGGCTGCCCAT
>JAABVY010000365.1:8171-14777 GCA_011777135.1 Candidatus Zixiibacteriota bacterium
AGAGCAGGCAGTAGTGTACCACATATTAAACACTCCAGCCAGATCCGTGGGGGCGCAAAATCCCAGTGTATCGTCAGATCTAGATAGGCTAGTGTCGAGTATGTTGGAAAAGGAACCTGCTAGACGGCCATCTCTCAGTGAAGTTATGGCAGTATTATCCGGGATTATTGACATATCTGTAACTTCGTTTGAAAGCGCTGGTATACCTGAGAGCTTTCCTACTATAGTTGGCAGGGAGATCCATGAGGGTCTGATGGGCGATGTGCTTAACACCGCTGCAAGGGGCGAGGCGCGTCTCTTATGCGTTACGGGTGAGCCGGGTATAGGAAAGACAACCCTGACGGAAGACTTCTTTCGCGCCTTACGCTCGAAAAAGGAACCATCTTTGATTGCCCGTGGACGTTGTTCAGAGCGGTTGGCCGGAACCGAGGCATATCTTCCTCTTCTGGAAGCCCTCGAGAACATGCTGAGAAACGGACATGGTGGACATATTGCGTCGACAATGAAGCAGTTTGCACCGACCTGGTTTTTCCGAATCACCCCACCTCAGTCCGGAGAACAATCGGATGTCCAACTAGCGGAGGATGCCCGTGCGGCGTCTCAGGAAAGAATGAAGAGAGAATTTTTTGCCTTTGTCCGCGAACTCTCCCTCCGTACCCCGGTAGTCTTCTTTTTTGACGATGTTCATTGGGCCGATATATCAACAGTCGATCTTATGTCCTATCTGAGCTCACGTGGAGACGGGCTGAAGCTCTTGATTATTGTAACATATCGTCCGTCCGAACTTCATCTCTCAGATCATCCCTTCATCGGCGTCAAGCAGGAATTACAGGGACGGGGCATTTGTGAAGAGATCGTGCTTGATTTTCTCAGTCAAGATGATATCTCAAAGTACCTAGATATTGAGTTCAAGGGTCATTCGTTCCCCAGAGATCTAGTCGATTTTGTACATACTCGGACTGAGGGGAATCCTCTGTTTCTTTGCAGCATGATTGGTTATCTCCAGGATCGAGGTACCATTATAGATCAGGATGGATGGCATTTGGCCAAATCGCTCTCGGATATTGAAGATGACATTCCTCAGTCAATCCGCAGCATGATCGAGCGCAAAATTGATCAGCTGGAAGACACAGACAAACGACTTCTGATGACAGCAGCGGTACAAGGTGCTGATTTTCATGCGGTCGTAGTATCAGATGCGCTCAAAGCGGATCAGGCCGATGTTGAGGAGAGTCTTGAGCGGTTGCAGCAAGTACACGCTCTCGTTCAAAAGGTAGGAGAGGAGGAACTGCCTGATTGCTCCCTTACCCTGCGATATAGATTTGTGCATGCGTTGTATCAGAATTCTCTTTATGAGTTACTGACTCCGGCCCGTCGTGCTCAGGTCAGTCTGGCGGTCGGGACTTCCTTGGCAGAGCACTATTCAGAGGACCGGGCGTCTATAGCAGGTGAGTTGGCTATCTTATTCGAGTCAGCAAGAGACTTTGCACAGGCATCAGATTCCTTTGCCGCCGCTGCCTCAAATGCAACAAATGTATACGCAAGTCGAGAGGCCATTGAACTGTATCACCGGTCGATCGCTTGCGCCAGGAAACTCAAGGGTATGCAACGCGATTCACGGCTTATACACGCTGAATTTGGTTTGGCCAACGAATACATGAATACTGCCCAATTTGATGATGCCATCGAGGCTTTTAACAGAGCCGAGCAGGTGGCAGAGTCTACAGGTTTAATTGAGGAACAGATTGCCGCCATATGTGGAAGAGGGATGGCCCTTTTTCATATTAAGGAGATCAAAGACATGCGTTTAGCCGGCCAGGAAGCAATAGACTTGGCTCGCTCAGTCAACTCGATTGTAGGCGTTGCATCGGCTGAACTGGTCTTGGCATCACAACTCATTACTATAGGAGAGCTCGAAAAGGCCGAACCACTTTATAAGCACGCCATATCAGTGCTCAAAGATGAGAAAGATATCTCAAATTTGTCGTTGGTGGCTATGTCGTTGGCTGGTGCACTTCATTGTTTCCGAGAAGACAACGAGGAGTCAATCGACAGTTTGAATCTGTCTCTGAAGATTGCACGTAAGAAGGGATCAGGATTTGTTCTTCGGTCGGTGTATTTCTTTAAGGGAATGGCGCTTGGAAATCAGGGGCGACTTGGAGAGGCGATCGATGTAATCAGCGAAGCGTTGCGATTGGCCGATTTAAACCAGGACTACTATTGGCTGCCACGCCTTCCAAATACGCTCGGTTGGCTCTTCCAAGAAATCGAAGATCCTGAGGAAGCCATGCAACAAAATCTTAAGACGGTAGAATTGGCAAGTGAACTCAATATGGGTGAGGCCCGTGCTAATGCCCATGTTAACCTGGCCGTTAATCATCTGAATCTCGGTGAACCGGCAAGGGCTCACGAGCATCTCATTGAGGCACAGAGGATCTTCGGTGAAGATATCTGGTTTCGGTGGCGCTATAATATTCGTCTTCAAGCTGTATTCGCCAGATACTTCCTGGGGGAAGGCGATCTAGAGTCTGCACGCTTACATGCCGAAGCTTCACTTCGTGCTGCACGGAAGCATCAATCGTCTAAACACCAAGCATGGGGATTAAAAAACCTGGCAGACGTTGATTTCCTTGAAGATGATCCGCAATCTGCCATAATGCATTACGATGAATCCTTAACCTTGCTTGCGAAAAACCCGTGTCCAACCATAGAATGGAAGGTTCTTAAAGCTAGTGCCGACTTAGCTAAAAAGCTCGGCGACGAACAAGGCTCAGACGAGTACCGCAGCCGAGCACGATCTATAGTCAAGAGCCTGGCAGATTCGTTAGCTGATGACAAGATTCGGACCAAATTTCTGAAATCACGCGCTGTCAAGTCGATATAAACGGGCAATAAAAAACGGTCACAATTTGGTCATGATGATTTACTCGTGATTAGTGTAATGAGGTACAGTTATCTAAAGTAGGAGATTTGAGAATGATAAGAAATTTAACCATGATGCTCGTGTTGGCATGCGGCGCGTGTCTTGTACTTTCGTGTGTAGCCGAGGATAAAGATAAACCTGATGTTGTAAACGGTACTTTTCCGGAGGCCCAGGCTGAACTGCAAGTAGTTCTGAAGGAAATATACGATGATGCCATGGCAGTGAATATCGAAGGTCTCAAGGCCATTCACTTGAATTCGCCCAAGTTCACGAAATTCGGCCCAAGAAGTTTTGAGAGACAGAATGTTGAGCAAACCAACGCCTCAGAAGCTTCTTTCTTTTCCTCGATATCTGATCTCAAGGTTGAATTGAAGGATGTGAAGATTGACGTTTTCGATGATGTTGCTGTCACCACGTTCTATCCAACCTATTCCCTGAAGAAGGATGGAGAGGTAGTTGAGGGAATGAGTCGTCAGACTCTAGTCTTTTTGAGAACCAGCCAGGGATGGAGGATTATTCACGAACATGGTACTACGAAGAAGTAGGCTGTCGCGCTACGTCGACAATCACCTTCTCCTTCACCGAAATGCATCGCGTCAAGCCCTGCAGATCTGGATCGCAAAAATGGTCACAATTTGGTCACAATACGGTGTAAGTCCTTGTGCCACAACGCGAGTATGGGGTTCGATTCCCCCCACCTTNNCCCCCACCTCCAATTTCAAGAGATTGTAATACAATAACTTACAGCAATGCAGCGGGGGTTTTTTGGCAAATCTGCCGATCTCATACATTTTAGAACAGCAGCAGTAGATCAATCCTTGACACAGCGGATGGAAAAACCGATCTCCTTATCGTTGCTGCTACGGGAGACCTGAGAATTATTGTTATATAGGGAACGGTACCACGCGAGGCTACTACTGCTCTCCGCGGACGACCAAAAAGGGGCGATGTAACCCATATGTAAGAAATCACCATAGCTGGCGCGGTACCCACCGGGCAAGGCAAAAAAACCGCTTTCATTCGTAGCGCCAGTATTGGGTGCATACCAATGGATTGTGCCCGCTTCTTTTAATTTGCCGCCTTCATCTGTACCACGTAAGCCTGTAGCATCGGACTCCGCTTGACTCATACCAAGGTACATTTCCAATTCCTTCCACTCAGCATCACTGGGCACATGCCAGCCTACAGGAGATATGTTGCGGCTATCGTTAACAGCATACCAATTATACAGCCTTCCATAGGTTGCGACATAGGCCTCATCATTATCATAATTGCAGTAAGCTCCAGTGGTGAGAGTTTCCCACTCCCCATTATCAATTACATTTGGAATGGGGTCAAGATTACGGTAATGCGTCACTTTCAAATTCTGCGCCATCCAGCATTGGTCTCCGATCTTCATTGTGAAATAGGTGTTGCCATCGGTATCCGTTACAGGGATGGACAATCAGAATCACAGCAGCCCGGGTCAGGTGCGTCGCCTCCAACAAAGACATGATTGACAATATAAACTGCGTCACTAACATTAAGAAAGCCATCACCGTTAGCATCGCCGCAAACATATTCGGCACTTGAATCAGATATGGTCAAACCAACAAATGCGACCATTACTAAAAGCGCAAGTAGAGGCAACTTATTTTGCATAGAGGTATCTCTCCGAAATAGGTGTTAAAACTTTTAAAGAAATTGCTTAAGCTTAAGTTGTCGATAATTTTGCGTGAGTAGTTGCTATTATATAAGATATAATCCTATTATTCTAAAATCAACACTTTTGTCAACTATTATGGATGTAGTGCAGAGCCATTGGTTCGCCCTGGCATGCAGACGAGTTTGCTCCAAATTAGAGAAAAATAATCTAAGATAGGCGCACTTAAGCTCACCCGGGCAAAATCTCAAGCCTCATGCCGCCCATGGCTCAGGAATAACCTCAAATTTAGTCGGAATCCAAATATCCTTAATTGCTGGATTCCCCCTCGCCCCCATTAATTTAATCCGTTACAAAACAATATGTTATCTGCAGGCCATGAGCATTATACCCCCATCCCTGCCTATGTAAATCTATATCCCCCAGTTAGATGTAATGCATGTGGGCAATGTTTGGATATACAATCACGCGATCGGATAGCATTTTGTGCTAACGCAATATCTGAGTAGTCGCAGATATCCCATTATTGATTGAAACATTACGATATACTTAACGTATTTTATATAAAACATATATCATTCATTGTAATATATAAAAAATATCTTGCATTACAATATGGCTATTAGAATAAATCTGGATTTCCAATTGTTGAAAGCAAGGATGTCACTAACAGAGTTGGCTTCATTAATTGGAATAACCATCACCAACCTCTCCCTGCTTAAAAACGGCAGAGTGAAGGGGATAAGATTCGGCACCCTAAATAAAATCTGCACGGTGCTGGGCTGTCAGCCTGGTGACATCTTAGAATTCATACCCGATTCTCCTGAGCAAAGGGAATAAGCAATGTTCTTCCAAACCAAGAAGTCCGAATATCTGAAAGGAGAATAAGATTATGACGAATAGAAAACTTGCAATCTTAATACCATTGATCTTGGATTTAGGCGTGCTGCTTATAATCCCGCTTGTGATAGACCAGTTAGGCCTGTTACGCGGAATTCTGGTAAGTGTTGCTGCCCTCGTAGCTCCGTGGGTACCGTTTACGATCATTTCATTGGCAATCAACAATGAAATATCAAAAGAGAAGCAAGACTGGGAGGAAAAGCAGAAGCGGGATTACGTCTAAAGATCAAGCGATTGGACTTGAAATCATCCACCTCTTTCGTTATTGATCATTCCCTTGTTTTGAAAAGTTGCTTCCTGTCAGCCAAAAGTGGACGGGAGATAGTATTCCGTTAAGCCAGAACTTTGCAGAATAGTATCATCAACTGAGTCGGCATTCAGCTCTCGGGATAACCTGCCCNNATTACATTACAATAAATTACGATCAGTGAGAGGACCGGATCATTTTCTGTTTCGCCATCTCCACTGCTATATACATTAATCCTTGGTTCTTCTCTCAAAAGGAATATCAAGCCAAAGAAATATGTCTGGAATCGGAGTAAATGATTAATTGTATAGTCTATAAAAAGGGCGGTGCGTGTGGCACCGCCCTTTATTTTGCATTGTCTAACTCTACTTGAGCAACAACATCTTTTTCGTTTCGGTAAAGCTGTCTGTCTTCAGGCGATAGAAGTATATACCGCCTGCAACATCAGTGCCTTCTTTATCTTTACCATCCCATATGACACTATGATTTCCCGCCTCAAGTATGCCATCCTTCAACGTTGCAATAACCTGGCCGCTGATATTGAATATTTCCAGTTTTGCAACGGCTGGTTCGGGCAGAGTGAAGCTGATCCTGGTGCTGGCATTGAAAGGATTCGGATAATTCTGATCCAACCCGTAAGTATCGGGGGTAACCTTGCCTTCCGGTGAGTGCGGGGGAGGCTCTCCCTCAGCCAGCACAACTTCGGTTTGCGCACAGAAAGGCACACCTTGTTTAGAATGCCCGGTTAGATTCACAGTATATACACCCGGTGTATCCGGCTCCAGAGTATGCAGCACAAGCATAGCTTCAAACTGGAGAACAACGCTGTCGACAAAATCATCTGGATTTTGCTGACCAACTGGAAAAACTGTCACGTCTTCAGGGGCTATCAGA
>JAABVY010000365.1:14822-15647 GCA_011777135.1 Candidatus Zixiibacteriota bacterium
GAAGGATAGCTGAGATCATACATCTCGGCATGCCACCAATTCGGCGGCCATTTTTCGGGAGTTACGCTCAAGGCCAGATCATCGCAATCCAGAGGATAATCAAACCAGACCGCCTTATCGTCATAAATCACAGTATCGCCGGGAATTTGATACTCCAGCCATAATGAATCGCCGCTCGACACCATCAAACCGGGTTTTATTTCATGCTCAAAACTGAAGCTCGGGTTGAATGAAAATTGGCCGGCATAGGTATTGCTGAACACTCCTGTCTCGATGCATTTCACTGGCAGGCCGACAGGATCTGAATCACTGCGTAAGTATGCCACGGCCGTGTCAACTTGCGAGGTCGAGGCATTCAAATCAAAGTAATCCACTGTTATGTATCCAGTACAATCCAGTCCCCTGTATATATTTTTGTTAAGGTAGACATTCGGTATTGCCCATTGAGCATCGAAAACATGAATACTGAATTCCAGACTATCCAGCCCCCCCTTCATATCCAGGGCATAGACTCTGACACGGCTGACACCAACTTGTGCAGTATCAGGAGTCCACTCGATCGTATTGCCAGCCAGCTCCATGCCATCTGGATGTATAGGCAATTCAAAGAAGACATCATCCCCATCGAGATCAACGGCGCTCAACTCATATTCATAAAATTGACCCTCGAGAACCGCCAGCGGAGGATTGACAGAGGTAATATCAGGACTACTGTTGATCAATTCACAATATAATTCAAGTATGACCGGATCAGAAAGATCGCCGTGTATTCCCTGGGGATTTACAGCGGCCACCCGAAAACTGTAGGTAGATCCGAAAGGCAGA
>JAABVY010000146.1:0-187 GCA_011777135.1 Candidatus Zixiibacteriota bacterium
CCCGAACCAATGATGAGTGTTTTCAGAGGTTTTTCTTTAGAAGACATCTACACCTTATTCTTCAATAATCGCCAGGATGTCATCTGCATCCATAATCAGATGCTCTTCACCTTCGATTTTGATTTCCGTACCTGTATATTTCGGGAATAGAACCGTTTGCCCGACTTCAACAGAGAATTCTTCTTCT
>JAABVY010000146.1:360-559 GCA_011777135.1 Candidatus Zixiibacteriota bacterium
TCTTACAAAGATTTTATATTCTTTTGCTTCTTACGCGGTCCAAGAGATTAGATGCGATTCACTTGAAAAAGTTACGAATCGAATCTAATCTCTCAGTCTAATTTAATTTCAACCTAATTTCTGCGGCGTCCTCGTCCACCCTTGTTCGATCGCTTAGAGCTACGATTAGCCCTGTCCCTTTGGATGGCTTCCTCTGCTG
>JAABVY010000146.1:607-1393 GCA_011777135.1 Candidatus Zixiibacteriota bacterium
CAGCTGGGAGACATGCACCATACCATCTGTACCCGGGAGGATCTCTACAAATGCACCGAAATCCTTCACACCGACTACTTTACCGGTATAGATCCTGCCAACCTCGGGCTCTTCGGTCAGGGTCTCAATCAGGTTTTGAGCAGCCAGCGCACTCTCCTGATCCGAAGTTGCGATAAAGACAGTACCGTCTTCAGCGATATCAATTTTAGCTCCAGTATCTTCCTGGATCGAGCGAATTGTCTTTCCACCTGGACCAATCACTGCGCCAATTTTGTCAACAGGGATTTTTACAGTAACAATTCTGGGAACGTGAGGTTTAAGTTCAGTTCTCGGTTCAGCGATTACTTCGAGCATCTTATCCATGATAAAGAAGCGTGCTCGTTTTGCCTGTTCCAGGGCACTAGCCATAATATCCGTTGAAATGCCTTTGATCTTGATATCCATTTGCAGGGCAGTGATGCCTTTCTTTGTCCCGGCAACTTTAAAGTCCATATCACCGAGGTGATCTTCCAGTCCCTGGATATCCGTCAAAACGACATGTTTGTTTTCACCTTTGATCAATCCCATCGCAATACCTGCTACAGGAGCAGTTATCGGAACACCGGTGTCCATCAAAGCCAGCGTTGAAGCACAAACAGAGGCCATCGATGTGGAACCGTTGGATGATAGGACCTCCGACACAAGTCTCATCGTGTACGGAAATTCACTCTCGGGGGGGATTACTGGCAGGAGAGCTCGTTCAGCGAGTGCTCCATGACCGATCTCGCGGCGGGAGGCTCCCCGGAG
>JAABVY010000110.1 GCA_011777135.1 Candidatus Zixiibacteriota bacterium
CAGAAGGTATTATCGCAGGGCGGAAAGATGCTCTGCGGGATACCCCATGAATGGCAGATTACATCAGGAACATCACTGATCGTATTGGGATCACCATCGGGATCGGCAGCCCATTCAAATGCAGCCAGAATATCCGAAATAGTCTGCGAAAGGCCTGATCCGCGGTCGATAACTCCGGCTGAGATCCATTCCGCATTGAAAGCTACCCCTATTGTATCGCTTCCATCCCGTCCGACCATAATCCCCATAGTATGGGTTCCATGACCATTATCGTCAAACGGGAATGTACTGCCATACGGATCGAACCAGGCTGATGAATAACCATCAACTGAATTGCCTCTCCATGTGGAATTAAGGGCCGGATGGCTTCCCTCAACGCCGGTATCGAAGCTGCCTACAATTCTGCCGTGGCCGGTCAATCCGCGCTTCCATAGCTTATCGGCGCCAATCAGATAAAGATGGTTCGAGGCGCCCTGAGAAGATCCGGAGGACATGGAAATAGAAACCGGATCAATCAAAGCCAGAGTTGTATCCGGGGCAACAAATTCGACACCTTCGAGATTGGCCAGTCTGCCAAGTTCAGCTATCGGGACATTAACAAGAGCGGCCGGAGTGATCCAGAAGGTTCTGATCACACTGGCAGGCAGACCCGAATCTTTGAGTCGGCCTTCAAATCTATTTATATTGGCATTTGAGCGCGATTTTAATTCGCTGAAAAGCTCTTTATGGAGCTGGCTGCGGCTAAGCTTGTGATTGGATAAAGACTTAGCCGAGAATTTAGCATCATCCTCCTCAAGAAAGACCAGCACCTGTATCCTCTTGTCATCCATGGCGGAAGAAATACCATGCAGGGAGCTGGAAAGCTCCCCGCACTGGATCTCTCTGTTCGGAGCAAAAAGGAGAATTAATGGTAAAAGAGCCAAAAGAAATTTTACTTTATGGATTTCTATACCGTGCTTGGAATTCATTGCTTTCTCCTTTAATCACTCCGAACTTAATCGAGCAAAAGCGGTGCCGCAGATTCCCGCGGCCCCCATAATTGGAGATCAGCCGCAAATCCATCATTTAACAGATAGTGCCATCTATATAAGCTACATGTGCTCAATCACTTATACCAATCATTTTGAAGACCAATCTTATCACAGACGAAAATGTTTTATATTTACCAGCATGCAAATAATTGCATACCCCCTGATTGCATGCATTCCATTGCAATATCTGTGAAAATGCTTGTTCAAGATATTTAAATAGCTTAAAATATCATATTATGGATGAGAGGACGACCTCTGCGCGGCAGGAACTCTATTTTCTGCTTGCAGTTACAGCTATTCATATCCTCTTCAGAGTCATATATATCTGGCAATACCAGGGCTCTGAATATTGGGGTCATTTAACCGTCGATGCCCGTTTTCACTACCTTTGGGCTCAGGCAATAGCGTCAGGAGATTTCTGGGGTACTGAGGTCTTCTTTCGGGCACCTTTCTACGCTTATTTTCTGGCACTGCTGCAGATCATATTCTCTGGCTCAATATTGGGAATTGTGATAGCTCAAAACGTCATAGGAATCATCTCATTCCTTTTGATCTATAAGCTCTGCAAAGAGATATTCGGTCTAAGGCCTGCTCAAATAGCTGCCGTGCTTTATATTTTCACCTTCAATTTTTATTTCTTTGAGTCTGAACTGCTTTTGGATTTTCTGCTGGTATTTTTCCTGCCCCTGTTTTTCCTGACAGTAATCAGGGCGGAAAAAACAGACAATTTCCTGTTCTGGCTGCTGGGAGGAGTGATTTTAGGATTGGCCGCAGCCACACGTCCGACCGTCTTGATACTGGCAGTGATAGTACCGCTGTTTTTTCTTCGCCCCTCCTCAAAGTTATTCAGCCTGATAAACTGGATTAAGAGAAGCGCAATCTATCTGGCAGGACTGATTGCAGTTCTTTTGCCGATTGCAATACGAAACCAGGTTGTCGGCGGGCAATTCACAGCCCTGCCAACCCAGGGAGGAATAAACTTCTACATCGGCAACAACCAGCAAGCCAATGGCTGGTCGGCGGCAATGCCGGATTCATTAGGCGGAGCTTTCTGGCAATATGCTGAATGCAAACAAATTGCGGAGCAGGCAAGGGGGCGTGAGCTGAATCCATCCGAGGTCTCAAGATTCTGGTATGGAAAAGGACTTGAGGAATTGGCGGATCAACCCGGACAGGCCTTGCAGCTTTACCTGAAAAAGATCACGCTTCTTTTCACGAATGATGATATCTCTAACAATCGCAACATTCCGCAATATAAAGAATCGATATCAATCTCGGGAATCCTGCAGATATCCTGGTGGCTCCTTTTTCCCTTTGGTCTGGTTGGAATTATCACCGGCCTCAAAAACAACTACAAAGCCAAATTGACCGCACTTTTCATCTTATTCTATTCCCTTGCAGTACTGATATTTTTCGTCACCTCTCGCTTCCGCTTACCGCTCCTGCCCTTCTGGATAATTTTCGCTTCCTATGGAATTTATTATATGCTCTGGCTGATCTCAGAGAAAAAAATCCGCAGTATCATTTTATATTCACTTCTAATTGTTGCCGCTGCCGCATTTAGCTTGATCAGCTTTTATAAAACAGATTTCTCCAATCCTTTACAGGAAAAATATATCCGCGGAAACCGTCAGCTGGAAGAGGGTAATCTCGAAAGAGCTCGTGAGATATATCGGGATTTATTAAAGACCAATCCCCAATATCTGCAGGCCAACATGAACTTGGCGGCATCATTTGTAAAATCGGGACAGCTTGATTCCGCTGAGTATTATTATGAACGGGAACTGGAAGTAAATCCGAATTCCGCCCGTTCACTCTCCAGCCTGGCAGAAATATCCAGATTAAGGGGCAATTATCTGCAGTCTTATAATCATGCCGAAAGAGCGCTGGATTTAAAGCCGTTTTTTACCGAGGTGATGATAAATTATGTTAAGTCCGCCAGGGCAGCATCCAGACAGGATACGGCTCATGAGAGAATCAATGCGATTGAAAATGAATACAAAGAGAACCCCTATTACTATTTCTACCGCGGAGTATTGAAGATCGATCTGGCGAGCACAAATCTGGAGTTCCTGTCGGGGTCTGAAGATGACTTCATCATGGCCCTGGATTTGTTCGAAAAGGTCAGCCAGCCCTCCTATGACCGCGACCCCGCTCTTCATACCCTGCTCTTCTCGTTTGAGAAGAAGGAGGAGATGATGGCACTGGCCTGGGCCAACATAGGAGTGATAAATCTGAATAAATCGGAAAATTCTCGGGCGCTGGAAGCATTTGAAATTGCTCTTTCACTCGATAGCACTCTGGATCAAGCCCGTCGAGGACTTCTGGAAGCGTTGATGAGGACGGGTGATTTTGAAAGAGCCCTGAAGCTTTCTGATGAGCTTATGCCTCAATCCGAAGGAATTGAGATGCGCACATTTATGCTCTATAAAGCCCAGGCTCTCTATAACCTGGGAAGAAATGCTGAAGCTGTTGAGACCCTGGAAGAGCTTCTAGTTCTTTACCCCGAATTTGAAACCGCCCGTAGAATACTGGAGGCAATAAAAACGGGAGGATGATCTCTCATCCTCCCGCAACGTATTTCTCTCAGAGTTGAAAATTATCTGTCATCCTCTTCAGTCAGCCAATCCATTATGGACCTTACAAAATCCACAGCATATGGTTCCGGCATGCTATAGAGTGAGAACGAGAAGGTGGCTGTTCTATACACACTGGTACTCTTTCTCACACCAACCACACGGCCGTCGATGGATTGACGTGTAGTACCGAAGATGCTCTGGAATTCGCGTTTATCATGACCATAGATATCCTTGGATGAGTAAACCGATCTGGCGGTATATACCGCTTCGGCATTGATGGTCTTGACATAATACGAGACCCAGGGCTCTGCCCCTACCGTGAATTCATAATTGTTCCCGAATCTAACTCCTTCAACAGGAGCATACTGAGGTCTGACATAATAGTCCTTCATATTGCCTTCAGGATCGGTAGGCAGAATCGGCGGCATATCCGGCACAATCGCCTCTGCCTGAACCATCTCCTCAGGTGTTACACCAATAATAGGTCCATAGTTTTCTCCGGTTTGGTTCCAGGCTGTAAAATACTCTCCCTGAATTCCGAAATAGTCATAGGCCAGTGTCCCCGGACCGAAGGGATAGAGGCTGGGAGTATTTCCGACACTGCCGCAGAATGTATTCCAGCCGATGAAGATCACTCTTCCGCCAAGGTCCAGATAGTCTTTCAGCGGAGTGAAGATTACCTCGGCTGCCATATTCACAGGGCGGTATTGTTCGATAAAGAAGACGATATACTTATACTGCAGAAGTGTATCGAATCCGGGAAGCCTCTTAATTGTTGGGTTCCCGCCTTCCTGCAGATAAAAATAGAATTTATCCGCGGAGTATCCAGCCTGATCAAATACTGATTGTACGTAATCCTGGAGCGCCACCACCGCAGAATCATCTTTGGTCGGCAACGGGGCTATTGAATGGTATACATAATCTTGTGCAACGTAAGAGTTGTTGTCCACCAGCATCAGACCCTTCTCGAAACCGGGTTCCACGATATGCAGAACGGCCTGGGCCGGTGTCGGATCGGGCACAAAGGCGTCATCACGAGCCCGAACCTCGAACAGGAAATAATCCGAACGGGTCATGTCCGATATGCCCTCATTACGATAGAGATTGTAGATCTTAGCTGATTCTTTGTCAATCCAGACAGATCCTGTCGTCGAATCGTAGGATTCATAAACAAACTTCGCAGGATCTGTAGAGGCTTCCGCTCTTGAGGGGAATGGCCCGAAGACCCTCCAGTGGTATTCAAGAGGCGGCTGGGCTCGCTTGTAGTCCAGAGAGTCAGAACCGGACCAGCTAAGATTAATTCCATTATATGTAGCTGTTGTATCTTCCAGATTGAAGTAAATCCTCTGCGTGTCGACATTCATCTGCGTCTCAGGAGGATTATTATTTCTGGAATACATACGATATGCAAGTGTAGTAACCTCCCCTGTCGCATTTGTGTCAGTGAAGTTCGACGGCATATCCTCATTATCTACCGCCTGAACGAAGAAATACTGAGGAGTATAAACCTCGGGATCGGCGACTGCATAAAGCCGAACTGTATTCGAGGTCGCTGACTGACCCGGGGTCAAAGAATCGGTGTAAATCACCGTCCAGTCATCAAAGTCTCCATTATTCAGGACACTCTCGGCGAAAGCCAATGGATCGTCATTGATATCCTCTGCTTTTTTTACAACATATCGATACTGGCTGACAAAGCCGTCCTCGTCGGTGGCATACCAATACAATTCCGGATTAAAAGAATACTCTTCGCCTTCCGTAGGAATATTAGCTAGATAACACTTCGGGCGGGCATTAGGCGGAAGAGTGCCGTCTGGATCGGTACTGCCGCAACCGGCAAACATCAACATAGATACAATCAGCGCAGCCGCAATAAATAATAATATTTTTGCATGCTTATTGTGCATCATTCCTCCAATTTATAACAAAAACATTTTTTCCATGTTACAGGCTGAACCCGATAGAGAATCTGTGAACGGATTCCAGCACACCAAAGTCGAAATAGG
>JAABVY010000177.1:0-8291 GCA_011777135.1 Candidatus Zixiibacteriota bacterium
TTTCAGCAATCTTTTGAATAATAGGTGGAAGATTGAGCTCCTCGAATGTCGGCACGGTCGTATTGACAGCACGAAGCGCGATACCTATCGTACCCCTCTGGCGGAAAAGGTTGATCCTGAATCGTCCCAGCTTGGCAACCGAAAGCGCCAGGTCCATCTCATTTCGAGCCAGAAATCTTTTCTGCTGTTCAGGCTTCAAAATCTGGTTGAGGATATCGTTCATATCCTCCTTGGTAATCGCGGGACTATTAATCGGGGTAAGAACACCGTCAATCCTCAGGTTGGGACGAATCCCCACCCTGAGATGTAAATCGGAGGCACCCTTAGAAAGCATCTCCACCAGCATCTGGCGCAGATTCATACACACCCTCCTTGATGCAAAATTCGAATTTGTTTTCTTAAGCTAAAGGCTCAACAAGGAAAAGTGTCTGTCCGAATTCGACCGGCTGAGCATTTTCCACCAGACATTTGACAACACGTCCCGAAATTTCCGACTCAATTTCATTCATCAGTTTCATGGCCTCGACAATACAGACCACCGTTCCTTTTTGAATTGTGTCGCCGACATTCACATAAGGCGGAGCATTCGGCTCCGGCGCCATGTAAAAGGTCCCCACCATGGGAGACTTAATCGGTACGTATTTATCATCGGCAGATTCAGCCGTCTCTGCAACCTCCGGGGCGGATTCTTTTTGCTTCGGAACCGCCTGAGGCGTGGGAGGGGGTGTGCTTTCGGATTTGGGGGGTGTAGCGGGCACAACGACCTCTGTCAAAGCGCCCTCGGATGAATGGCCATTTCGCGAACCGGGAGCATAACGCTTGGTAATCTTTACCCTGCGCCCCCAGCTGGAAACCTCGAGCTGGGCGATATCGGATTCCTCGACCAGCTTGACCAGCTTTCTAATCATTGATTCCAACATGTAAACCACTCACCACCTTTATAATTCAATTAACTTTTTTTCAGCTTTGTTCAAAATGACACAGCTGTTCTTTTTTAGAACAACATCATCTTCTATTCTAACTCCGCCCCAGCCGGAAATATAAATTCCGGGTTCGATTGTAACCACCATATTCGGTTTCAGCTCGACATCGGACAGGGGCGAAACCGGCGGAGCATCATGAACCACGGTGCCCAGCCCATGGCCCAGCCCATGGCCAAAATTCTTGCCATATCCCGCCTTCTCTATAATCTTTCTGACTTTTTTGTCAAGTTCTTTTCCGGTCATTCCGGCTTTTGCGTAGCGGCAACCCGCTTTCTGGGCCTTCAAAACCAGATTATATATCTTTTTCTGCTTCTGGGTGGCCCTGCCCAGAACGATCGTCCGGGTAATATCGGAATTATAGCCTTTATAGACGGCACCGAAATCCATGGTGATAAAATCGCCTTTCTGGACCTTGCGGTCTGATGCCACCCCATGCGGCATAGCCGACCGGGGTCCCGAGGCAACTATGGTGTCAAAAGCCGGCTTCTCAGAACCGAGCATTTTCATCTGGTACTCCAGCTCGGCGGCAATTTCATTTTCACGCAGGCCGGGCTGGATATATCCCAGAATCCTTTCAAAAGCTTTGTCGGAAATTTTAACCGCTTCCCTTATCAATTTAATTTCGGCCTGGGTCTTTATAATCGAGAGGCTTCCCACTAATCCCTTGGCAGGAACCAGAATAGCGTCCGGCAGTAACTCTTTGAGCTGCTCAAGCATAGCGTAAGTCACATGTTCGGACTGAAACCCTATCGTTATGTTCTTTTTCTGCAATGGCTTGAATTTGGGGAAATCCATCATCGGATCTCTCTGGCCGATCTCAATCTTAGCGCCCTTGACCTCTTTTTTCACCTGATCCTTATATCGAAAATCAGTGAAGAAATATGTTTGCGTGGGAAATACCAGCAATTTTGCCGACGATCCTGAATAGCCGGTCAGATAACGTATATTGATCACATCTGTAACAAGCAGGCAGTCCAGATTCTCATTTTTAACCAATTGCTGCAAACGCTTTAGATTGGATTGCATATTAACTCTCCAGCTCCTTCAAAATTGATTTTATACGGGTGTTTTCAGGTTGCATAACCAGAATCTCTTCACAAAGTTCCCTGGCCAGCTTTTTATGGCCCTGTTTAATATAAAGATTTATCATCGTTTCAGTTGCAAATTTCCCTCTGGCTCTTTCTTTCACATCATCCATCTGCTCTCTTTCGATCCTGGCGCTGGCCTCATCATTACCATTCTTAAAGACCATTTCACCCAGCTGGTCGGCCTGGCTGACCTGCCTTAAGTACGAGCGCGCCAGAGCCTGCTCGCCGCTTTCCATGTAGATTTTGCCGATCAGCTCTAAAGCGGCCAGATGCTCCGGAATTATTTGCAATGTTCTATGCAAATATTTGAGCGCCTTCTCCTTTTCCTTCAGGCGGTAATAGACTTTCCCCAGCATCCAGAATCCTGTGGGATAATCAGGAAAGTTTTCAGCATGTTGATTTAAAATCTCGAGAGCCCTCTTATACTCACCTCTGGCATGATAGAGATCGGCCAATCGTGCGAAAGATTCCGGAAGGTACTTCTCCAGAACCTCAATCTCCGAATCCGATTTCCCTTTCAGCAGAGATAATTTTCTCACAGTCAACCTTCCGGACTCAAAAGTTAAACCTGCTCTTTATCACTGTCAAGTAAAACTTTATCTTTCAGAGAGCTTGGCGATTCTCTTGATCAGTTCTGATGTCGAATGTCCAGGGAGTAATTTGACACGTTTAACCTCCCCGCCCCATCCTTTTACCTCTTCCGCCCCCACTATCTCCCTGACCTTATAATCAGAACCTTTGACCAGCACATCGGGCTTCAACTTCTTGATCAGTTTGAGAGGAGTTTCCTCGCCGAACGAAACCACATAATCCACAGGTTCGAGCGCAGCCAGTATTTTGCTCCTCTCTTTGAAGGGCATTATGGGACGTTTCTGGCCTTTGATTTTTTTGACGGAAGCATCTGAATTCATGCCTACAATCAGCACATCCCCCATAATTTTGCAGTCCTCCAGGAGCCTCAGATGGCCGTAGTGGATCAAATCGAAAACGCCGTTTGTAAATACAACCCTGCAATTCCGCCAGCTGCGCCTGAGTTCCGCCAAACGTTTCACTCCGATTACTTTACCCATTATTATTCCCTTTGAGTCGTTTATTAACTTCTTTCATCAGATCCGATTTTGTAGCCTGGGCAGTGCCTATCTCCGCCACAACGATTCCAGCTGCCTGGTTGGAAATATAAGCTGCCTCGGGGAGATTCGCTCCTGCCGCAATGGCCGAGACGATGGCCGAAATGACTGTATCTCCGGCACCGGTGACATCATAAACCTTGCGCGCGGCGGTTGGAAGAAATGTCAGGCTCCCGCTCTTTTCAAACAGCGCCNNGACTCGGCGTCCAAGAGCTTCAAAAGCCCCCAGCCCACCTCTTTCAAATCATCCTCGTTCCTGATGCGCTTACCATAAGCAAAGCCGGCTTCATGGTGATTGGGAGTAATAATGGAAACCTTATTATATGATTTGAAATTCACATCTTTGGGATCGACGGCAATAAATACACCATTTTCGCGACAAAGGCTGATGATGCTCCCCAGAAGCTTTTTCGTAATCACTCCCTTACCGTAGTCTGAAATTATCAGGCCCTTCGCTTCGCTGATTTTCGCCTTGATCTTTGCTAATATTTCCTCTTCCGTTTCCCGGCTGATATCCTCGGTGGTTTCATGATCGGCGCGTACAACCTGCTGGTTATGGGCTATGATACGTGTCTTTATAGTCGTCGGGCGGGTATTATCCATCACTATTCCATCAGAGCGGATTCCGTTATCGCCCAGCAGAATATTGAATGTCTCCGAACGCAGGTCATTACCCACAACCCCGACCAGATATGGCTCATCTTCCAGTTTTCTTATATTAACAGCAACATTCGCTGCACCACCCAATAGAAGAGTCTCATTCCTGACTTCCACCACCGGCACCGGCGCCTCGGGCGAGATTCGGTTTACATCACCCCACAGATATCGGTCCATCATAAGATCACCCACTATGATGATCGAATTGCCGCCCATGTGAGAGAATATTTCATCTATTCTTGGCTTGTCTACTGTCAACCCGTCTTCCTTTTTGCTATTGACTTTGGGCTGAATTGTAATACTTTTATGCCAAAAGTTCAAGGAGGAAATCTTATGAAGCAGCCGCAGGGTACTCCGCAGCAGATCAAAGTAGCGCTGGGGGACGATCTCCCGGATGAAGTTTATTCTAATCTACAAATTATAAATTTTTCGCCGGCGGAATTCATCATTGACTTTGCCCGCTTTTCTCCCGGTATGACCAAGGCCAAAATCCATGCCCGTATCATCCTGAATCCGACGACCGCCAAGGCGCTTTTAAATAACCTTGAAAACAGTATCAAAAAATACGAAGGCCAATTCGGGCAGATAAAGATATTCGGCAAAGAGGAAAAGCCGATCGGTTTTCAAACGGCCACAGATCAAAACCTGGAAGGCTGACAATTCAATATTTGGTTCGTCCGCATTCTATCGATTAAACATTTTGGAAAGGATTAGAGTATGTCTGAGGACAAAATCGGAGCATTTTCATTTGTACTCCACTCTCATCTCCCGTATGTTCTCTCTCATGGGCGCTGGCCCCATGGCACCGACTGGCTGAACGAGGCCTGCGCAGAAACATATATACCCATACTGGACATGCTCAATGAAACCGTTGCGGAGGGGCAAAGCCCCAATCTGACAATCAGCCTTTCACCGGTTCTATGTGAACAGCTCGGACATAAGACTTTTCCAGGCGAGTTTTGCACTTATCTCGATAACAAGATTCAGGCGGCAGGCACAGACAAAGAAGTCTTCGATCGGCATGGCGATACAGAAATGGCTGAACTGGCCCAGATGTGGATTAATTTTTACAGCAGGACAAAAGACAATTTCATAAACAAGTACAAACAAGATCTGCCCAGGGCTTTCAAGGAGCTTCAGGACAACGGCCATATCGAGATTATGACCTGTGCGGCAACTCACGGCTACTTTCCGCTCCTCTCGCAGGATACGACTATTCAGGCCCAGGTCAAACAGGCCATACAATCTTATGAGAATTTCTTTGACCGCAAGCCACGCGGGATATGGCTTCCAGAATGCGCCTATCGCCCGCGTTATGAATGGAAGCCGCCCGTGCAAGTGGAGGGACTGGAGAGTAGCTATCCGCGCAAGGGTGTGGAGGAAATTTTATCTGAAAACGGCATAGAATATTTCATCGTGGACAGCGCCCTTCTAAAGGGCGGTAAGGCGATTGGGGTATATATCGACCGATTTGAAGCCCTGCAAAAACTCTGGGGTCAATTTGAAAAGGAATACAAGCCGCCGGAAGAAATCAAAGAGAGAAGTCCTCAGGAAATATACCTGGTATCATCCGGCGCTGAAAATAAAAAGCCGGTCGCCATTTTCACCCGGGACCCGGATACAGGACTGCAGGTCTGGTCGGGAGAATATGGCTATCCCGGTGACGGCAATTACCTCGATTTCCATAAAAAGCGCTTTCCCGGAGGTCATCGTTACTGGAAAGTAACTTCCGCCAAGAGCGATCTGGCCGACAAGGAGGAGTATAATTTCAAGGCAGCCATGGGACGAGTACCGGAAAATGCCGCCCATTTCAAATCCGTAGTTAAGGATACACTGATTGCCTATCACGAAAAGACGGGGAAAAAGGGATTCCTGTGCGCGCCGTTTGACTGCGAATTATTTGGGCACTGGTGGTTTGAAGGTGTAAATTTCTTAAAGCTGGTAACTCAATATGTGAGTTACGATGATCAGATCGAGACCCGAACATGTTCCAGCTATCTCGATGAGGCCCTCCCCACTGACGTGATCTCGTTACCTGAAGGCAGCTGGGGTAAGGGCGGATACCATTATATCTGGCTGAACGAGTGGACCGAATGGAGCTGGAGGCATATTTATAAGGATGAACTGCGCATGCAAACGCTGGCCAGTAAATATGAGGACAGCGACGACAAAGAGCTCCAGAATATTCTCAAACAGGCAGCCCGCGAGCTTATGCTACTAATAGCGTCGGACTGGCAGTTCCTGATATCCACGTGGGCCGCACGCGACTATGCGGAGATGAGGCTGGCAAGGCACCATAAGAGATTTGAACGTCTGGCAAATATGGCAGAGAGATATGCCGCCGGCGAAGACGTGGATGAGGAGGACTGGACTTTTTTGGGAGACATGGAAAGTCAGGACAATATATTTCCCGATTTAAGGATCTCCTGGTTTGCAGAACTTGATTATCCATTAGAATAATGTGATTTCTCGACTAGGACTGTGTCGGGAAGTAATAGCGCAAAATCGACGAATTATACATCATTTCTGATAAATATTATAAAGTTTTTACTTGACCTTCGAAACAAAACCAGTAATATCATGTTTAAAACACATACAATCGATCCGGATTATTCTACTTTAATTTTATACATATTAGCGGAGGTAAATTTATGACATTGGTAAGAATATTATTTGCATTTGGTATGATAGCTGTCATTATAGGCGCCGCGGCAATTGCCGGCGAAGACCAGGAGGCTGGCAAGTCGGAAGAAATGACTTCTCAAGAGATGCCTCCCATGGGTCCTCCTGAAGAGATGAAGATGATGAAAGATGTTGTAGGAGTTTATGATGTCGAACAGCAATGGCGCATGGATCCCGCGTCTGAGGAATGGGAGACTTCAAGCGGCGTGGCC
The DNA here is from genome assembly GCA_011777135.1 of Candidatus Zixiibacteriota bacterium. Lineage (GTDB taxonomy): Bacteria > Zixibacteria > MSB-5A5 > JAABVY01 > JAABVY01 > JAABVY01. The sequence goes on from JAABVY010000177.1 coordinate 6,750, forward strand.
ACCTATGAACTGATTCTGGATGGTGCCGCTGTGCGTCACACCTATGAATCGGAAATGATGGGCATGCCCTTCCATGGTCTGGGCCTGATTGCTTTCAATCGGGAAACCGGAAAGTGGCAGCAGGCCTGGGTTGATAACATGGGCGCTCAGATCAGCTATTACGAGGGCAATTACAAAGATGGACAGATGGTCACTGTCGGCGAAGAAAAATGGCAGGGACAGACATATCTTGCCAGAATTACGGTTTACAATATGGAGCCGGATGGTTTTGACTGGAAATACGAAATGTCGATGGATGGCGGGAAAGAATATTTTACTTCAGGAAAAGCCCATTATACTAAGCGCTGATAATCCTCTCTGATTCCCAGATAGAAAAAGGCGGAGCCAGAATAAGCTCCGCCTTAATTTTTACCTCACTTCAGCACTTATTTCCTGGACCACAAGCCCATGATGTTCCCGGCGGGATCTTTGAATAGCGAGTAGTATCCATAATCCGGCGCGATAGCTGTTTTTTCCTGGATGATTTCTGCACCCCTTTCGCGCAGACGGGAAAGGTATTCTTCCATATTATCGACTTTGAGGTAGACAGCACAGCCGGTATCATTGGGCCTACCTGCAGTGGAAAAACCGCCCTCATAGCCGTTGCTATCCTTCCACATGCCGTAACCATTCATGGAATTGCGCACTTCCCAGTCAAAAAGCTCGGCATAAAACATCATGCTCTCACCCAGATCACTGGCATAGATTTCGGTATGACAAAGAGAACCATCAGGCAGCTTGGAAATAGACATCACTCCTCCTCATTTTCAATGTGACTGCCTTTAAGCTTTGATAAGAATTGCTCTGCGGAATCGGCATAATCAAATACCCTCTGCATATTAAGAACGGCGGAAATCGAATTTTGGTTTCATAAAAAAAGCCTGCTTTGATGAGCAGGCTTCAGGGTCAGAGCCTTGTGGATTGGTCACGTAACTTAGGTTTTCTTGCCTTTTCTACATGAATATACAATCAACCGGAGAACTGGTTCCAGAAAATAGCAGGATTTTAACAAATTTCAGGTTTGCATATTTTTCACAAAGCTATATCTTCTACTGCGTTTTGAAGAAAATGAATAATATGGACGAGCATACATTACATAAGCTGGAATTCGACAAGATAAAGATTCTTCTGCGCGATTTATGCCATACCCCGGCAGGCATTACCAGGGCGGAAAGTTTATATCCTAAAACAGATTACGGGCAGATAAAAATGGAACTGGAGGAGACCGCCCAGCTGACCGAAATCCTCAGGTTCGAAGAACCGTTTGTAATGCAGACTCTTGATCCCGTGGATGTTTACCTTTCCCGACTGAAGGTAGCAAATACTTATCTGGATGCTACAGAATATCTGAAGATAGCTCATTTCTTGAGAGTGTGTCACAGCCTGACACGATATATGAAAGGCAAGGCAGATAAATATCCTCTGATAAATGGGTATGTTTCCCAGATAAAGCCCGCGCCTGAAGTCCTCAGTAAAATCGAAAAGGCTATCGATAAAACGGGC
>JAABVY010000177.1:8299-17186 GCA_011777135.1 Candidatus Zixiibacteriota bacterium
AATTGGTGCGCAACAGAATACTGGCGAAACTTGAATCGATGATTCAATCGCGAAGGACCCCAGAAACCCGCCAGGATGATCTCATTACAATTCGTGATGGGCGCTACGTGATACCCATGCAGACCTCTGACGTCACCAGCAAGACCGGTGTCATTCATGCCCGCTCAAAGACCGGGATGACATTGTTCGTCGAGCCGATGGCGACAGTGGAAATGAATAACCACCTGCGGGAGTTAATTAATGAAGAGGAAGAGGAGATCGAACGGATCCTGATTGATATTGGTGACTCGGTACGCTCTCATCTGCCTGAATTTCGCCATAATTATGAGATGGTCGGGATCATCGATTTCATCCATGCCAAAGGGCGCCTGGCAGTGCGTCTGGAATGCAACCTGCCCAAACTTGTCGAAAGACCTTATATTGATCTGAAGGATTCACGTCATCCCCTCCTTTTAATAGCGGTGGAGAAAAAATCAGATGTTGTACCGCTGGATATTCACCTTGCAAAAGAGTTCGATTGCATCGTGATAACCGGCCCCAATATGGGTGGAAAGACGGTCGCTCTGAAAGCCGTCGGCCTGTTGTCGCTCATGGCTCAATCGGGTATGCTGATCCCGGCTCATGAGGATTCCGCAATGGGGATTTTCGGGCATATCTTCGCGGACATCGGTGATGAACAGTCGATCGAGCTTTCACTATCTACATTTTCATCGCATATATCGAAAATAATTGCAGCAATCAAAAACTGCGATGAGAGCAGCCTGATACTGATGGATGAGCTGGGGGCAGGGACAGATCCCGTGGAGGGATCTGCGCTCGGAGAAGCGATCTTGAAAAAGATTCTTGATTGCAAGGGCAAGGCAATTATCACTACACATTACTCAGCTCTCAAGACGCTTCCCGAAAAAGATGAGCGCATCCAGAATGCATCACTGGAGTTCGATCAGAAAACTCTCAAACCGACCTACAGGCTTCAAATCGGCCTTCCGGGCTCATCATACGCANNACTCAGGAAGCGGAGGAAGCCAGAAGAACAGCTTTGCAGCAGAAGGAGGAAGTCGATCGGCTCCGCAAACACTATCTTGACCGCCAGGACCAGATTGCAGAGGAGCAGCAAGCATACAAAGAGAAGGCCATGAAAGAGGCCCAGGATCTGGTACAGAGCACACGCACCCGGCTGGAACAGCTTGTGCGAAACATCAAGGAGCATAAGGCAGACAAAGAGAGCGTCAAAGCCGCCCACAAGTTTATTAAGGAAAAGCAGGATGAGTTCAGAAGCCGGCTCGAACAGATGAAGACTAAGGAGACAACGGCCGAGGAAGAATCTCTCTCCCCCGGTGACCGTGTCTTTGTGGAGAATCTTCGCACCGAAGGTGAATTAGTAGACTATAACGAAAATACCGACAGCTGGCGCGTTCAGACAGGCAGCATCATTGCCACAGTCAAGTCCGATCTAATAAAGAAAATCAAGACTCAGAAACCGGAGCCGAGGGTACCTTCCGGAGTGAACTACGCACCTTTTGAAGATGTTCCGATGCAGATCTCTGTTCGTGGTTTGACTGCGGAAGAGGCAATTTCGACTGTGGAAAAATACCTCGATTCGGTTTCCATCGCAAACCTGGAAACGGTATATATCCTTCATGGTAAAGGTACCGGCGCCCTGCGTAAAGCAATAGGCGATTATCTCAGAACCCATCCGCTGGTCGAGAGTCACAGGCTGGGGTATTTCAATGAGGGCGGCGCCGGGGTCACTGTGGTGAAAATGAAAAAGAGCTAGTTATCGATATAATCTCTAACCTCAAGTAATGCTTTATATGCATTCCACAACTGATTGTAGCTTATAATAATTATGTCCTCATCCTTCAGGATTCTGCTTAACCTTCCTTCCGAGAGGAATTCGTAATCCCAGAGACGTATAGCCTCATAGCTGATATCCTTCCGCTTTGAGTATTCATGCTGGAGGGCTCTGAAGTCATTCCCGTTATGAGAAGGGTGGAAATAGATTTCCGTTATTCCGGCCGGCATGTTTCTAAGAGCGTACTCATAAGCCTGAAAGCGAACCTCTTTTTCTGATGTAAATGACATCGGTATGTATACGAGGTTATCCGGGAAAGTGAGACCATCTAGCCTTGCTTTCCGAAGCTGCTCGGCCGGCAATCCCATCAGGCCGGCCAGATTCTCGGAGCCCATTCTGACGGGCAGATCATATTCAGCCGCAAGATTCAAATATATATCGATAAAATCGGGCCTGAGCTGCATAGCCCCCATATGAGTATCGAGATGGTCTATTTTCAAACCTGACTCGCGCAGGCTCTCTATTTGGGCACGGCATTCCCCTTCAATTTCGTCATTGTGAGCGGAGAGATAAAGCTGTTCGATTTCGGAATAGAATTGCCCTGAACTATTGAGAAGCGAAGGGACTTTTTCAGCAGGCAGAACAGGTGCGAGGATATGATTTTCCCATTCCGAGGTCAGAGCGAGATGCACTCCGGTGGAAAAACCCCTCTGCCTCAGAACCTCCAGCCCCTCATCAGTGCCATCCGCCGACGCAAACATCGAAACCGAACTGACTATCCCGGCATCTATCAGTTCGATCACAGCCCTGTTGGTGCTGGAGCATAAGCCGTAGTCATCGGCGTTAACGATCAGGAGCTTATCATCGCTTGAATATCCACAGATTTCCGCAAGTGTCCGGCTTCCGTTGCCATAAGGGCGTTCTTCAGGCTTCGAGAATATTTTCGAGATTTCGCTGACTGTTTGAAAAAGCATCCCGCAATTTCATGAAAATCCTTTTAAATGTCAATTGGGTTCTGTCTTTGAGGTTCAATTTATAGGAGATATAAGATTAGGGAGTGGTGGAGGGGGGATGCCCGACTCTACCGTCAGGTGGCTGATTAACAGCACACACCACTCCCTAAATTTGTCAGAAGTTCCATATCATTTTTTCAAAATAAAGATAGAGCAACTCCCATGCCTTACATTCTTGAAATAGTAGTCTTCAATCTATATTTCAGCAACGCTTTAAATGGAAAGCGTATTTACATATATCACATAAGGTTAGTACCCATGAGAGTATTCTGCCATCCGTATTCTATAACTATCTACGTGCTCAGTTTGAAAATCTATGGTGAAATCGGCATTTATCTTATTTTAATGCGCATTATTTTGCATAGATTTGAACAGCCATAATGGCCTATTTTTGGGCATTATCGGGCCAAATTCCTTCATTCAACCTCCCTGTTAGCAATCAGAAATGTCATCCCCATTGGTATCACAGGGCCTGTTGCCATCTATGAAAACGTAGTTTATAAGCCAGACTGCATCGCTGATATTGACTCCGCCGTCGCAATTGGTGTCCGCGGACTCCAGCGGGTCCGGTGCCTCTCCTCCAATGAAAACATAGTTGATTATACTGACAGCATCGCTGACATTAACTGTCAGATCATCATTTACATCCCCGCATATATATTCCGGTCCGCTGAAATTAATATCCGCCGATTGAGGGCCGTCCCCGACGTAATATGTATTCAGAATAGTGCCGGATGAATCCATTTCTGTGATATTGTCGGCCCCGAAATTTAAGCTGAATATCGTACTATCCGATGCAATCGCGACCGAGATCACGCCCAAATCGGTAGTCAATGGATTGGTCTCTCCATGTATCATAACCGCATTAATGGGATCAAAAGTGTAGACCTCTCCCTTATCAATCCAGCCTCCCGCCGCCAGAAAACCGGTGCCGTCATCGGTAATAAGGACATCTGTCGGCGGAAACTGTGATGTCGAGGTCTGGAATGAATCTACACCTTCCAGGCTCGCAGTATCGACTATATACAGCATTCCCGGAAGCCCCTCGTAATCGCCGGAGCAAACAACATAGAGCCTGCCGTCGGGCCCAATATCCAGATCCTGCGGATTAGTTCCGACGGGGACATATTCGATGATGCTGTCGCCCGCATTATCCCAGACCGCCAGTTTCCCCGGACCGTATGAAAGGTCGGACGGGTTGAAGCCGTTAATGGTTACATATGTACGCCACCCGATCGTCATGAGACCCTGGGGACGTGTTTCAAGCAGCCATTCTCCAACAACCGTATTCGAATTAAGATTAATCTTTGCCAGTGTACTTGAGATGAAATTACTGACCAGTAAAGTAGTATCATCTACGAAACTCATCGCCCATGGGTTTCTGCCTGAACCGAGATCTATTATATTCTCAACAGTCTCGGATTCAATATCGACTATATATAAATCATCGGACCCGGAATTAACCACATAGGCCTTACCATTCCGGCAGATGACAAAATTTGGTATAAGGCCCACGGTCACGAAATTGTTGTTCACGGTACCTGTCTCAAGATCGACCTTGCTCAAGGTTTCCGCCAGACCGTTCATCACTATCAGTTCATCTGCCTGCAGAGAAGAACCTGGCACAAATAGAATAAGTAAGATCAGAATTGTAGCTGCTTTTATTCTATTGGGCATTACTTTTTCCTGAATCGTAATTGTAGCTGAGTCTCAATCTCACGGCATATGACCTTTCCGGCAATGGATAAAGTTCGATTACCTGGTATTCTTCAGAGAAGAGATTTTCTATTTCAGCTCCCAGTGAAATTTCAAATTTGCCGATTCTGCGATTTATTCCTGCAGTCAGATCGGTCACTGTGTATGGCGGCAGTGATTTAGTATTGGCCCTTCTGGTATAGCGCTCGGAGACCCAGCGGGTCTGCATCGAGATAAAAGCCATTCCCGGCTTAAGGCTCAACTTCAAATCGGACATTTTGCGGGGACGGAATGTCAGGAGATTATCATGCTGATTTGGCTCCCAGCTCCTGTCCCTCGGATCGGAAAGCGAATATGAGAAGGCAATATTGACCAAATCATGCGGTNNCCGCAACGCGTGCAGCCGACAAATTGCGGGGGGAATACTTGCCATCAAATCGCCTTTCCCAGTAAATCAAATCCTTTATGTATGAATGCTCATATTCCAAACCAAGATTCCACCTCCCGGCTTGCCTGAACATGAAATGCAGGCCGGTCGAAAAATCCTCGGACTTTTCTGGCCGAAGGTTTGGATTGCCGACCGAGAAGGCATCCTCGCTCCAGAAAAGCGATGCATAGGCAGGAGCCCGATATGAATTGCTATATGAAAGGTACAAAATCAATTTATCGTCACGACCCTTTTCCAGATCGACTCTTGCCAGGGGAGCAAGCAATGGGCTGAAAAGTTCTGACGACGTCTGGGAAAAGGCAGCCTTCAGGTTGAGATAATCGAAAAAGAGCTGCGGTTCGTCAATCCTCAGCCTGCCATTATAGGTCAGGTTCGATTCCAGCCTGTCCTCATCAACCTCAATCGTCTCCTGATCACTACCAGGCAAGTATTCCTGCTTGAAGCGGTCAAAATTTACTCTCAGCCGGGCCGAAAGGAAATGATCCGGATTTAATATATATCCGGGATTCAGGTTAAAGCTCAACCTGCTGTCGCGATATTTGCTGTCATATGGTATGAAGCTATCGTGGTCCCTGAAATGCTGATGAGAAAGATAGTGCTGGGCAGAGGCAGAAAGCTGGATATTTTTCATGGGAGCAAGTTCAGTTCCCAGGTTCCAAGTACGGAAGGTCTCTAATTTTCTGGCTGTCGGCGTCAATGAATACAGGGCTCCCGGTAATCCCGCAAGTGAGCTTACATCCGAAAAAGTCAGATAGACATTTTCATATTGATTGATCTTATAATTCAGGCTGACAAACCTGCTATCGAGATCGCGGTAGTTATTCTGGCGCACACTCTCCCCTGCCTTGGGGTCATTATATTTGAAATCATTCGAGGCTCTGTTTTTTGAGATAACAAAAAGTCCTGAGAGTCTTTCATGAAACGTATTCTGAACAGTCAAATTTGTCTCACCAAAATTGAGACTCCCGAGATTTTGCTCGAAATCGATTTCTCCTTCGAGTTCGGCTTTGCGGGTAATGATGTTGACCGCGCCGGCCAATGATCCTGCGCCCATTTCGGCGCCTGCGCCGTTGGTATATATCTCAATCTGCTTTATTGAACCTTTGGGTATGCTGTTTAAGTCGAAATCTCCTGTTAGATGGGAATTAATCGGCACACCGTCAAGGAATATGCCCGTATGTTTTGCGGGAGCACCGGCTATCGAAACCGAGGCGGTCTGGTTAGATCCGCCTGACTGCATAATTATAATCTGTGGCACAAATTCCAGTATCTCTGATACACTTCGCGCGTTTTTGAACTCCGGTGAGCTATCTGATATGATGACTTTGTCGGCAGAGCTGCCATCCCGTTCAGCCGTAACAACCTGATCGGGATCATGATAGATTCTTTTTATAAGAGAGAAGTCTTGTTTCGTGGCGAGTGCGGACTGAAGTGAGAGTTTCTCTGATTTAACCGGCTCATAGAGATCGGCCCTGACTTCAATTGTCACAGATTCATACTTGAGGTTATAAATCCGAAAACGGCCGTCCTGGTCTGTCCTGGCAATCCGGCCTTCAGGTATAATCCGCACCGCGGCATTTTCGATTGGCAGCCCGGTTTCCGCATCGGTGATATAACCCCAGAGTGAAAGGCTGGATTGAGCTGAAATCATCATTGGGCTAAATATGAGAATTGCGAGAAATAAAAATGCCGGTTTGAATCCCGGCGAAAGAAGCTTTGCAGTTTTTCCGGTCATAAAGACTTCCCTCGCCCGCGCAAGGTTCATGTTTGCCTTCCATAACCGGCAGGTCTCCTGACTTCACGNNGCCTTCCATAACCGGCAGGTCTCCTGACTTTACGGCGTCGATCCCGGAGCTTAATGCCTTCCCATCTTGCGACAGTGGCTCTCCCGCAGACTTGCGGTTTAAACTCCAGTAGCGCGCATACAGTAGCGGGGCTGTGGCGGACTCTCACCGCCTTCCCTGTTAGGCTGAATGCACCGGTTATATATCTTCAAAACTAAAATATGGCCTGATATCCGAGAGTCAAGCAAAAACAATTATTGATGTTCGGCGGCGAGCTGACCGCAGGCAGCTTTTATATCGATACCCTTGGAGGCTCTTATAGTTACCGCCGGCGTGCGAGGATAAAGGTAGTCCCGGAATCTGAAAATTTGATTTTCCGAGGAGGGCTCAAACTCCGATGGCAGCCCGGGAGAGGGATTGTAATTTATCAGATTTATTTTGCACGGAATTCCCTCCACGAATCTAACCAATTTTTTGGCGGCCGGGATGGTGTCGGTTATGCCCGATATTAAAAGATATTCGAAGGTCACTCTCCTTCCGGTCTGGGAGGTATGATATATCAATGATCTCCTCAAGTCATCAAGCGGGTACTTCCTGGTGATCGGCATCAGTTTTCGCCTGATATCCGGATCGGCCGAATTCAACGACACAGCCAGCCTGACCTTAAGGCCGTCATCGGTCATGTGGTATATACCGGGAACATGGCCAGCAGTGGAAATCGTAATCTTGCTGTGTCCGATACCAAAAGCCAGGACAGACATTATAATTTCGATCGCGTTTTTTACATTATCATAATTCAAAAACGGCTCGCCCATTCCCATAAATACCAGATTAGTGATTCTTTCATAGGGCTTCAGCATCATCTGCACCAGTGCCAGCTGCGACAGAATCTCGCCCACCTCGAGATTGCGCTTGAATCCGATCTGGGCGGTCTTGCAGAATTTGCACCCCAGCGGACATCCAACCTGAGAGGACATGCATAATGTCAAACGAGGATCATCCGGAATTTTCACCGCTTCGATAAGCATGCCATCCTCGAGTTCAAACAGATACTTCACAGTCTGATCCTCCGAGACTTTGACCTCGAGGACTTTTGGCAGACTGATTAAATATTTTTCTTCGAGCTCGGCGCGCAGCTTCTTGGAAAGATTGGTCATATTCTGAAAGTCAAATACATTCTTCTGATACATCCACTGAAATATCTGCCGGCCGGAATATTTTTTATGACCCAGATCGAGCATCAGCTCTTCCAGCTCCTCGAGCGTAAAGCCATAGAGATTGGTCTTATCGAACATATTATCTTTTCTTGAAATTTATGGTCAGGGGCACGCCCTCAAAACCGAATTTTTCACGTAATCTGTTTTCCAGATAACGCTTGTACTCTTCCTTGATAAATTTGGGATAATTCGAAAATATAATGAAGCGCGGCGGGGCGGTCTCCGCCTGAGTCATATAGAACAGCTTCATATATTTGCCGCGGACTGCTGCAGGATGACGCTTATTTACGGCCTCCACCAGGAATTCATTCAGCACCGATGTCTGTATTCGTTTTATATATTCCGCGTAAACATATTCCAGTCTTTCAAAAACAGTTTTCACCCGCTTGCCGCTGATGGCAGACATAAAGAGCAGCGGCATATAGCTCAATGTGGGCAGCTTCTCCCTGAATTCCGCCCTGAAGCGGTCGGCGGTGCTGTCATCCTTATCCACCAGATCCCATTTATTGACACATATTACCATGGGCTTCTTGAAGCGCGCGATCTCTTCTATTATCTGGATATCCTGCTTGACCAGCCCGGTATGTCCCTCAATTAGAAGCGCGGCCACATCCGCACGCTCTAATGCCTTGACAGTACGAAGGCTCATGAAGAACTCGAGGTTCTCCTTGATCTTTGATCTACGTCTCAGGCCCGCAGTATCGATCAGTATATATTCTTTGCCATCGGTTTTTATCTTCAGATCAATCGCATCCCGGGTGGTTCCGGGAATATCGGTTACTATTTGACGCGCTTTTCCAGCAAGGAAATTGACTATTGAGGATTTGCCTACATTGGGACGACCGAGTATTGCCACTTTCAACGCCTGCGATTCCTCTTCGGGTGCCCTGGCCGGTAGTCTCTTGATCACCTCATCCAGAAAATCACCATAGTTT
>JAABVY010000177.1:17304-21686 GCA_011777135.1 Candidatus Zixiibacteriota bacterium
GGCCCGACCCTGGCATCTACCACGAACAGGATCAGATCGGCTTCCTCGATTGCGACCTCGGCCTGTTCACGCACCATGGTTTCAATCAGATCCACTGATGCCGGGATAAATCCGCCCGTATCAATCAAATCGAACTCACGCCCAGACCATTCTGCGCGGCCGTAGATACGATCTCGGGTGACCCCGGGTAGATCTTCGGTTATTGCCAGGCGATCCCCGAGGATGCGGTTGCGGTTAAACATGGTCGACTTACCCACATTGGGACGGCCTATGATTGCTACCAGCGGCAGGGGCATTAGATCAATCTCCTGAAAATCGGCATGAAGGTATTATACACAGAATAACATCCCGCTACCACAGGCAATTTCATTTTTTTTTCTAACATCGACGGAGTCCAGTCATCCAGAAACAAGCCATCATCATTAATACAGTTGGGCGGAAGAAATACCATATCGCCGAGATCGTTTGCAGCCCTGAGTCCACGGTAAAAGTCCTCTCCCCCCAGCAGACCGGAGACAGTAACTGAACTGCCCATCAGACAGTTTTCGACAGGCAGAATCTTATATTCGAAGTTGGCGACACCCCTTAATTTTTCAGCAAGTACCTGCTCGAGTATTGGCGCGGCCAGTCTTCCAGTTGCTATAGTAGCTTTCATTTTCCTTTTCAGTTTCATCCTCGGAAGCTTGCGGGCGGACATAAGACGGCGGATCATCCCCACACCGTTTTCTATCTGCGGAAAATCCTCATAACATTTTTTGGGTGGTATTGGCCTTTCGGTAAGAAGAAAGAACTCGTCAGCCGGAAAAAGAAACCTGGTCCCGAGCTCGTGCAGATATTTCTTCTGCAGATTATCACATTGGTCCAGAATCTCCCAAGCGTTTTCAGGAGTTACAGGATCGAGTTTGGGGAGCCTTTCTCGATGCTCTGTCAGGCCGACCGGAACTATAGCCACAGACTGTAATTCAGGATAGAATGATGCCAGGTCGGCAACCGTTTTGGTCAGATGGACGCCGTCATTTATTCCTGGGCATACAACTATCTGTGTATGCAACTGAATTTCCGCATCGACAAGCCGTTTTATCTGCGTGATAAGCGGCGGAATATTGGATTTTCCAAGCATGTATTTGCGAAGCTCTTCATCGGTAGCATGTACCGAAATATACAGCGGAGAGAGGCGCATCTCGATAATTCGTCTGAAATCCTGCTCGCTCAGGTTGGTCAGGGTGATGTAATTGCCATGCGTGAAGGAAAGCCGATAGTCTTCATCCTTTACATAAAGTGATTTGCGTAATCCCTTGGGTAACTGATGGATAAAGCAGAAGATGCACCGATTCTTACAGCGTTTAATCGGATCCGGTTCGAACTCAAGCTCCAATGGTCCATGTTCATATGTATCATATTTGAATGATGCCCGGCTCCCATCCGGCTTCTCGACAACAATCTTAAGCTCCTCGTCCGCCGAGTGAAACCGATAATCCAGGAGGTCATTTATTTCATGCCCGTTGATGGAGACGAGTTTGTCACCCGGTCTAATATGGTTCGCAGAATCCAGGTCTTGATCTGATATTTTAATGATCTTTATCATATCCTTACAAATATAAAAAGCGCGAGACGGGGCTCGAACCCGCGACAGCCAGCTTGGGAAGCTGGGGCTCTACCAACTGAGCTACTCGCGCCTGATTAACGAATATCTAATATCAGCCGCTTTCTGTTGTCAAGAAAAATAATACGTAGAGGGATGGGATAGGTGATTGTTTGATCTTGTGGTCAACCCCGGGAAAGCTATTCTCCGTTTGAGGTGCACTGAGAGATCACCCCATATTCATACTGAAAATACAAATTGAATTAATGTCCGGAATCGCCTCTGGCTGGCGCAAATTTACTACGGGAGATTTTATTCAGGTAATCTACAACCTGATGAATTCCCATCTCCAGCCAACCGAAATCATCGGAGTCCCTGGAAGGATTTGCTTCATTCTTATTGCTGGTGCAGCATCGAATAATCTGGCCTTCCGCATCCCTCAGTGATTGAAGTGATTGATTCAGCTGCGCGATATCCAGACCATCGTGAGACAGAAGCACCAGTATGACTTCATATTCCCTGCTGCATTCTTCGATGGCATGCTGCCATTGATTGATTACATCCTGACCCTTCTCCAGACTTTCACAGTGAGCATTAAAGCCCTGACCCTGAAAAGAAATCACGGGGTAAGCGGCGTAAGGGATAACATAAGCGCTGCCGCTTACAATATCCGCTTCGCCCGAAAGTCTGACCAGCCTGAGGCCGGAGGTCTTGCTCCAGGCCTGTGTGAGCGGTTCTGAGAAATCAGATTCCATCTGCTGTAGAACAAAAATGGGAAAATCGAATGAGGGATTGAGACCGGATAAGATATCGTTTATAAGCGGCGGTCCCCCTAATGATGCGGCCAGAATTACGATCTTATTATCCAACTGAAACTTCCTTTTCTATCTTCTCTAAGCTTATATTATCGGCAAATCGGCGCCTAAGCTTAGATCGATTGATCGTCATGGCAGCAAATTTCATGAGATTTAAGAGCACAAACGGCGGACTGCGAATGCAATTATCTTTTAGTGCAATCCTTTATCTTTCATAAAATTGTTTGTTATGCTCTCAAGATAACCCCGCAGCTTCATCAGATTGGCATCTATTCTGTCATGATCAATCTCATCGCTAAGCCAGGAACTCTGCGAGACCTTTATCCCTATCTCCTCAAGAAATTTCGATATGAACTGAACTGATTCGAGGGCCAGAGCCACAACCTCTGTCAGGTCCTTTTTTATAAGGGCTTGGCGGATATTATTGGCCTTGAATTTGGCCGAAGCAACTGCGAGATTGAGAGACGCCAACCGGATTTCCTCGACAAGATCAGCGATATTCTGGGGCATCTCAAGAGGCTCGCGACTCATCTGTCTAATTTCATTTTCCATTAGATTTTAAGTAAACTCCTGATCTTCATTTTTAATTCATTCAGGTCGACCGATTTAATCACATAATCCTCCGCCAGCCATGACTGAAAGTTATTTTTGTATGAGCTGTAGGCGGTATTCAAAATAATCGGCAGGCCTTTATTCTGCTTTTTTAACTCCGATAAAGTCTCCAAGCCGTCTTTCCCGGACATCTTGACATCGAGAATTACGATATCGGGCATCTCCTCGGATACGCTTTGAATAGCTGCCTGCCCGGAATCGGCCAGACTGACATCATATCCCTCGGAACTGAGTTCCATGCTGTAAAGCTTCCTAAAATTCTCCTCATCATCTACGACTAATATCCTCGGCATATCATCTCCTTGCGTTAGGCCATTCAACACAAATGCGCGCCCTCCCCTCGGCGCCTGGCTCGATTCCCAGATTCCCGCCATTATATTTTATGGCTTCGAATGCCATGCTCATCTGCAGCGCAATTCTCCCTGCGCTGGGATTTGCAATCTCAGATAGATAATCGGTTTCTGAGAAAGTCGAGGATTCCATTTCAAAAACAGCCTTAACATTATTATCGGCAGAATAAAATCGTATGTTAATACAACAGGACGGGTCGACTTTTTCCGAAATCATGGACATTATAGTATAGAAAGCGAATTTTATCTGGTCCACCCGCCCCTCGGCAAAAAGCTCTCCGGCATTTACGGGCTTATGAATTCGGATTTGCCGATTAACCTCTTTGGTTAGAAATATTTCGCTGATTTCGCACACGACTTCATATATATCGAACTCCGCCTTTTCCTGGGCAAATGATTTTGAAAAGTCCAGGACCGTATTGAGCGCGCTCTCGAGCCGCGTGCATTCATCATAGATAATCCCGGCCTGTTCCCTGATATTATCCGGCAGGTCATTAGATTTTATTATCAGCGCTGCAAAGCCCCCTATTATCGAAACCGGGTTCCTCAGTTCATGGGCTATATCGGAGGTGAGTTCGCTCCACAGCGTTACCCGTTCGATCTTGAGCAATTCTTCCTGGGCATTGCGGAGATTAATGTTAGCTTTCTCAAGTCTTTTCAAATAATCAGAGAGGCTTTGATACAGACGTGTCCTTTCAATGGCGATCGCCGCCTGGTTGGCGAAAACCTGAAGCTGTGACAGGTCACGGTGCTTAATAGTACGGCCGGTAATAAAATTGTCGGCGGTTATGAGACCCAGTACATTCTTGCCTGCAATCATTGGTACTGCTGCGAACTGTTCGACACCCAGGGTCGAACAAATCCTGCAATCCGAGTCACATCCGCATGCACCGCTCCCTATAATCATGGGGTTCTTCTGGAGCACAACCTGATTGAGAATTTGATGATCCCGATCCAGAGGTATTTTCAGATTTTTTATTCTGCATGAGACGCTCTCGGCTGAATCGGTTATGGCGGCTGAAT
>JAABVY010000178.1:0-391 GCA_011777135.1 Candidatus Zixiibacteriota bacterium
AAGGACACGAGAAATAGGGATTCGTAAGGCCATAGGCGCCAGGCAGATAAACATATTATTTCAATTTTTGGTTGAAGCTGTGACGCTTTCATGTTCGGGGGGATTTATCGGCATAGCGCTGGGTGTCTTGATTTCGGCAATTGCCGCAAATGCGCTCGGAGTGCCGTTTGCCGCGCCCTTTTTCGGAATCGCCGCAGGTTTTTGTGTAGCCGTGGGGGTTGGCCTGATATCGGGAGTTTATCCCGCTTACAAGGCGGCCCGGGTCGATCCAATTGTCTCTCTCAGGTACGAATGACGTTGCTGGAGTTGGTTTTATATTGATAAACAGGGTCAAAAAATTATCTTTATATCAGGGTTATTTTTAAACCTATCACTTGCTTATGCGTTTCAT
>JAABVY010000178.1:408-5628 GCA_011777135.1 Candidatus Zixiibacteriota bacterium
TACCTCGGCCCAGCTGGGTAAGTTCGAGGAGTCGAACCTGGATGAGCCGCGGTTTAATGTCGATGTGGCGGCATTCCGTACCGCAGATGAAGACAAAGTCAGGCTGGAAATATATTATCAGATTTTTAATGACGGATTGAGGTTCTTCAAGAAGCAGGATGGTTTTGCGGCCAATTATGAATTCAATGTTGTAATCCTGGGCGAGGACAACAAGCAGCTTACCGGCACATCCGTGGAAAGAGTTTATCGGGTCGATGATTATCAGGCAACACGAAGGTCGGATGAGGGATTAATTAATGTGGTGGCGCTGAAGATCGGAAAAGGCGAATATCGACTGGTAGCCAAACTGATTGATAAAAACTCCAATAAAATCGGCTCGATCGAAAGAGATTTTAAGATCGATAATCTGTTCAAGAATGAGACTGATCTCTCGGGAATCGAATTTGTAAGAGAAGTTCTTGAGAAAGATTCCAGCACGTCCCCCTTCGACAAAGGGGAAAAGAGAATAATTCCGGCGGTTTCACGCCAGTATGGGGAAGATATTGGTCAGATATCGCTCTTCTTCGAAATATATCATACTGATCCTGAACCAATGAATGCCCGGCTTCTTTATTCTGTTTATGATGATCGAGATGCCGCGGTCTATGATGACGATTTCGAGCTGGTGTTGAATAAAAAAATAACCCGTTTTGTAAAGCATATTCCTCTTGAGGAGTTTGTACCTGGAAGTTACAGACTGAAGGTCACGCTGGCGGAGAAGAACGGCAAACCGATATCATCGAGCGAGGCCAAATTCGGTGTGGCCTGGTCGCTTGCGGCTCTGGTCAGAAATGACTATGATCTGGCCCTGGAACAGCTGAAATATGTTGCCCAAAAGAACGAGATTGATGAGCTCAAAGACGTGCCTGAAGATAAGCGTGAAGAGGCTTTCGCGGACTTCTGGAAGGATCATGATCCTACTCCGGAGACTCCTGAGAATGAACGGATGGAAAAATATTACGGCCGTATAAAATTCGCCAACCGGGCCTTTTCATCCATACATATAGAAGGCTGGAGAACGGACATGGGTATGGTCTACATAATTTATGGAGAGCCTGATCATATCGAAAGACATCCCTTCGAACTTGATTCGAAGCCGTACCAGCTATGGTACTATTATTCCCTTTCGCGCACTTTCGGCTTTGTGGATGAAAACGGCACCGGAGATTATCGGCTTCAATTCCCATATGATGGAAGAAGCGGTTTTATAGATGATAAAATCGATGACTATGATTGAGGAGGTTATCTGAATGCATAAATCTGTTATTTCATTAGTAATAGTATTGGTTTGTTTATCAGGCATAACTTACGCTCAGGACTTTGAGGCCCCTGCAGCTCCGGAGAAGATCTCTTCATGGCTTGACTTTGCCGCTTATCAGATTGACAATTACAAGGAATTCACACTGGTCGAATTTTATTATTCCGTCCTCAGGCACGATCTCACATTTGAGGATTTTGATACCACTTATGAGGCGAGCATTGAAGTCTGGCTGGAGATATTTGATGATAACGGAGCGGTGGTCGATACACTGGGAAAGGTCATTGCCACACGCATAAACAATCCATCGGAATTATCCAAGACAAGTATCCGGATCATCGATGCCCTGCAGGCACTGATGCGTCCCGGGAAGTACTCAGTCAAGCTTACGGTCGAGGATATCAATTCGCGACGGAACGGTGAACCGTTTACCGGCANNAATTGAGCTGGCCTATAATATTGAGATGCTCAAGGTGCAGGACACGCTGAGAATAAACCCGCTTTACAAGAGCGACAGATACATAATCCCCAATCCGACCGGCGTGTTTATTAATACTGATTCGCTGATGTATTTCTATGCTGAAATTTATAATTTGAAGTATGGCCCGGAAATCAGCCGGGATTATTATATCAATTATTTGATAAAAGATGCGAGCGGTAACATTGTGGCTGATTATGGCACGCGGAAGTATTTTAAGCCCGGTACCAGCGCAATAATATCATCTGCAATAGATATCTCGGATCTGCCGGAAGGACGTTTTACATTTCATCTTGAAGTCGAAGACGGCGAGAATGGAGTGTCATCGGCCGCCAGCAAGCGATTTCAATTGATTTATGAGACATTTGAGATGGCCCCTGCTGTAACTGAGGAGCAGTTCTCGGAAGAGGATGCAGTGCTGATGGAGAAGATAATGCGCTTTATTGCCACCAAGGAAGAGAGAGAAATGTACAAAAACGCCGACCTGGAGGGCAAGAAAGAGGTGATCAAGGTTTTTTGGGGAAGGCGTGATCCAACTCCGGATACACGCTATAACGAGTATAAGGATGAGATCTTCAGACGATACAGGTACGCTAATGAAAAATATTCGGTCAACCTGATTGATAAGAGTGACGGCTGGAAAACCGATCGGGGCAGGATTTATATTAAGTACGGAGAGCCGGATGAGATCGAATACCATCCCTCCTCAATGGACCTTGAACCCTATGAGCGCTGGATATACTACAACTATCCCCAACAGGGACAACTCTATTTCATCTTTGTTGACGAGAGCGGCTATGGAAACTATGAATTGAAACATTCTAATGCCCAGGGCGAGGTTGTGGACTATGAATGGGAACAGAGGATGGAAAGTCAGGATCCGTTCAACACTGGATTTTAGTAAATTGACTTGATAACAGAAAGGCCGCTTTCGTTAAGCGGCCTTTTTTATTGGAACTGGTATCTCCGGCTTACTGTCCCATTGAAGCATCTTTGTATTTTTCATACAGGACCGGGATAGTATATCTGGTATTATCATCATCGGATAATTGGATTGTAAATGATTTACCGAAGCCCGGTATCCGGTATTCTTCAAGACTCTTGAGTTTCAGAGAAATGCGTGCTTTTTCTCCCGGTTTGACTTTATCCGGCAGCTTAACCTCCATCACCTCGGGATCGGAGGAGACCAGCGACATCTCGAGCGCCTGGTCAGAAATGTTTTTTACATATACGGGATATTCATCTTCTTCCTGCCCTATTACGGCATGAACGCCGAACGGTTCTATCTCCAGCAAATGCTGGGCAGTGGTGTCACCGTCGTAGAGCACATAAGCATCAAAGCGCAGCCCTTTATTCTGAACTCTCTGGTCCGAGGTGAAGAGCCTGGGTGTTTTGCTGACACTTCCGCGAAATCTGCCGGAACTGAAAATAATCTCGATTTTGGCGCTGTCGCCGACAGCGATCAGGCGTTTACGCAAAGGCGCTTTAGTGCATCCGCAGCCGGGCTGGATTCGCTTTATCTCCAGGGTATCATTGCCCACATTCTTCAGCCAGAAAATATGGCTGACCTTGGTGTCCCCGGGCAGAAATCCGAAGTCAAAGTAATCTTCCGACAGCTGCATCTGGCCATAATAATTGGCCCGCGGCAAAGAAGATTTTAAAGTCTGCTGTCCTTCCTCGGGATCACCTGCGAAGGAGGCATCGCTAAACAGAAAGAAGCTCAAAATTAATGTTGTGACCATAAGTTTTCGCATAAATCCTCCTGTAAGATTAGATCCTGTAATAAGAATTATACAAAATCGACAATGGGCGGTTGCACTTTTTTAAGTGAACATTGGACTGCAGAAAAGCACTATCAGAAAAGAAAAAGCGGCCCCAAAATTTAGAGGCCGCTCTGAAGTTTCCTGCAACTATATATCAATCACCTTTTACAACATTGCTCTTATTTGTACCGGCCTCGATGACATGAATCGTGTTACCCGTTTTGGTTTCCAGGCCCGACGGTTTCAGGGTGGTCTGGCCCGCTCTGGGCTGATTTGCCTTTGCCTGAACGCTGGCCTGTTGCTGATCGTGGTATGTAACCGGTAAAGTAAAACGCGTTTTGGCCGAATCGGAAAGCTCGATCGTAAAGGACTTGGTGAATCCCTGCGTGCCGTGAGAATCCGGATTTACAAGCTTGACTTTGATTATTGCGGACTCGCCCGGCTTTACGTCTCCTTTGGGAAGACTGACATCAAGATACGAGGGGCTGTTTGATACAATTTTCATCGACAGATTCTCATCGGAAACATTCGTGACCTTGACGTTCTGGCCCTTAATGTCCGCTTCACCCATAATAACTTCAAGACCGAATGGCTCAAAATTCATGAGGGCATTAAGCATGGGATCACCCTTGTCGATGATTTCTCCCTTAAGCCGTAACTTGGTCTCTGTCACCGAGGGATCAGAGGTGTACAGCCGGGGCGATTTCGAAAATCTCCCGCGTCTGGAACCTGCGCTGAATATGATTTCTATCTCAGTGCTGTCGCCGACAGCAAGAAGCCTCTTGTTCAAAGGGGCTTTTGTGCAGCCTCAACCGGGATTTATTCTGATGATTTCCAGGGTGTCACTGCCCACATTTTTCAGCCAGAATACATGATTTACTCTGGATCCGAGGGGCATATAACCGAAATCGAAGAAATCATCTGAGAGTTGCATTTTACCGGTGTAGGTAGAGGCTGGAATTCCTCTAGGTTTTGAGTCCTGGGTATTGGGCTTTTTATCCTGATCGGCAACGGTGCCTGCCAATGAGATTGAGGAAACCAGCAGAAGTAAACATGCAGTGAAAATAATAAAATGTTTCAACATAGTTTCTCCCAGAAGTTTATACAGGATGTAGAATTTTTATAAATAGTTATACAGCTTCAATCTATCAAAGTTGCCGGATTAGTCAAGCGAATTTCAGATAAAAGAACACTTAATTTACCCTGATTATCGTCAGATTCAGCCTTGGGCTAAACTTTTTTAATTTATTTTCGAAAAAAGGATTGACAACTGCACATGTGTGCAGTTATATATGAATCAGAAGAAATTTTGAGAAAGGTACAGATTTTCACAGATCAACCCGTCGTACCTCCGGAACCGTCCTGAGTGGCGGTTCCGGGCTCAAATTTAAGGAAATTATGATGATAGAGGGTTATTTATGGCTAAACCCAGATTAACGGACCGTCAGAAACAGATTTACAACTTTATCTCGGATAAGATCAGGAAAGCCGGTTCTCCGCCGACAATCCGCGAAATCGGCAGGCAGTTCGCGATCAGTTCGACAAACGGAGTAAGGTCGATTCTGGATGCTTTGATCACGAAGGGTTATATCCGCAAACGTCCCGGGCTTTCCCGTGGTTTGGAGCTGATCGAGGACCAGATTTCATCTTATCGCACTGTTCCTCTGGTGGGTTCGGTTCCG
>JAABVY010000224.1:0-188 GCA_011777135.1 Candidatus Zixiibacteriota bacterium
CTGTCGGGTTGGGCTATATAGCATTTCTGTTCATACCGGTATTCCTTTTTAGAAAGAAGCTCAGGAATCCTTTTTTTAAATTGATATTGATTTATGCCGCAGTGCTTGTGACTGTCCTCCCATGGACGATTAGAAATGCTGTAACTATGGGAAAAATGACACCGCTTTCATCTGAGGACAGATATCAT
>JAABVY010000224.1:202-7476 GCA_011777135.1 Candidatus Zixiibacteriota bacterium
CCGGATTCTGTTACTGCTGACAGAGAATACCTGATCTTTGACCCGATCAATACCGAACCGGACGAGGTGGCTGATACGACTAATATAATGAAAAAAGCGATTGACAATATTCTCTCTAAGCCTTTCAGCTTTTTATGGAGAGGGATGCAAAAAGTAGTCATGGTGTGGACAAATTTTCCTGGCACAAGAGAATTCAAAGAAATCTACTTGATCATATTGAGTAAAACACTTCAATTCGGAATTCTATTCTTCACCTTGATCGGATTCATCAAAACAGAAAAGAAATTTGCGATAGTGCTGATCCTGCCTGCTGTTTTTTACAGCCTGATTTTATTTTTTACATACGCAACTACAAGATTCACTGTACCAGCGCTGCCGTTTTTGCTGATTCTCACAGCAAAAGGATTTGAACCGGTCCTGAATTATATATTTAAAATATTCCGCAGGAATTCTGTTACGGCACGATAACCTGGAATGTAAAGATAGTTAAAGACCTAATAGATATCTGCAGGCCAGAATTCTATTAAACTATAGCTTCTTTTTCCATTTCGTGCCCTGAGGAGTATCTTCGAGAACTATTCCACGCTCAAGCAAGTCGTCACGAATCTTATCGGCAGTGGCGAAGTCTTTGTTTTTACGGGCATCATTACGCTTCTGGATCAGCTCCTCGATTTCTGAATCCACATCAGTCTCAGGACGCTGCATAAGCCCCAGAACACTGTCGAAGCCGTCGAAAGTCTCGATCACTTTTTGAGCGTCATTCTGCGAGATATTGCCTTCCGAGATCAGGCGGTTTATATCCCGCACGAAGTCAAAAACCGCCGCCATGGCCGGAGAAATATTCAGATCATCATCAAGAGATTCGACAAACTGCTTCTTCGACTTTTCAATCAATTCCGCTGCCTCAGGATTATCGCGCGTACCGGTGACATCGTTGACGCGATCCCTGAAATCCCATAGACGCTCCAGCGCTCCTTTGGCCGCCTCAAGCCCGTCCATGGTGAAATTCAACTGCATACGGTAATGTGTCGAAAGCAGGAGATACCGTACCGCAATGCCCGGATAGCCTTTCTCCATCAGGTCTCGCAAGGTATAGAAATTGCCGAATGACTTGGACATCTTACGGCCCTCGACAATCAGATGCTCGTTATGCAGCCAGTAGTTAACGAAGGTTTCGTCATTGGCGGCCTCACTCTGGGCGATCTCGTTTTCATGATGCGGAAATATATTATCCACTCCCCCGCAATGGATATCGAAATGATTGCCGAGATACTTGCTGGACATGGCCGAGCATTCGATATGCCATCCCGGACGCCCTTTGCCGAGCTCGGTCTCCCAGAAAACATCGCCATCTTCCTCATCCCAGCCTTTCCACAACGCGAAGTCCGATATGGCTTCCTTGTCGTATTCATCTGACGATACCCGCGCGCCAGACTTCAGCTGCGACATATCCATATGCGAAAGCTTGCCGTAATCCGGAAACTTTGAAATTCTGAAATATATATCCCCTTCAACCTCGTAAGCATAGCTCTTTTCGAGCAACTTCTTGACCAATTCGACCATTTCATCGATATGATCGGTAGCCGCAGGATAGACATCCGCCCGATCAATATTCAAAGCATCTATATCTTCAAAAAATGCCTTCTTATACTTTTCGGTATATTCAGCAAGGCTGATCTTCTGTTCATTCGAGGCCTTTATTGTCTTGTCATCAACATCAGTCAGGTTCATTACATGTGTGACTTTGAAACCTCTATATATAAGATAGCGCTTGAGTAAATCCTCAAACATATAAGCCCGAAAGTTGCCTATATGGGCAAAATCATAGATTGTCGGTCCGCATGTGTACAGCCGCACCTTGCCCTCGGTAATCGGTACAAATTCCTCTTTCTTTCGAGTCAACGTATTGTATAATTTGAGTCCCATAAGTCATCCTTGTTAAAATCTGAGAATAAGCCAATATTATAATCATATTTCGGCATCACGCAATCAAATTATTAATAATGTAATGGCGTCAATAGTTCCGCTTGCCAATTTGATATTCAAATTGTATTTAAGGGCATGACCGATTACCAGGCTATCAGGGAAGCCCCTTTTCTCAATCTCGACTATTTCACCCACTGGGGAGCGCGTCCCTGGCAGAAATTTATCGACATCGGGGTGAAGACATACCTCGGTGAGGATCTGACTGAAAAAAAGCTCTTGGAAATTGGCCCGGGGCGGGGACGGATGACCAGTCTTTTTGGGATACTTGGCGCTGAGGTGACCGCGGTTGAGATAGATGAAAAGCGGATTGAGCAGGCACGGCAGGAGGTCAAGAATTTTGGTGTATCTGATAAAGTCGATCTGGTTTTGTATAATGGTGATTTGAAGACACTGGATCAGAAGCAATATGATATAATCTTTACAAAATCAGCGCTTCTATATCCGGCTGATCTAAAGGGTTTCCTGGCTGATTTGAAGAACTTGCTGCATGATGAGGGTAAATTCGTGTTCATTGAGAATGCGCGTGGGAATACCTTCGTGCAGGTGTTAAGATTTTTCAAACGGCGCAGTTTTAATTTCTTCAAAAGGACGCGCTTCTTCACACAGACTGAAATTGATCTTGTGAAATCAATATTCAAGGTCGAGCTTCTAATGCATTCTAAATGGCCGCCTGTTTATTTGATCTGCGGGAAGAAGCATTGATTTTTTGTGCAGGGCGTACTTCCGGTGCGCCCAGTGAAATTTGGGTGGCCTGCTCAAGCTTTGCTTGGGCAGGTTTTGATTTTTTGGTAGGGAAGAATCCGGAGCGGAATCAAAGCTCCAGCTTTGATGAAGCGGAGTGATTCTGCCTATGATAATTCATGTGCTGGGCGTACCTCCCGGTGCACCCAGTGGACGCGGAGCACGAGGACGTACTCCGGGCACTAATAAGAAAATAGGCAAAACCGCTAAAGGGTCTCTCTACTCCACACCCAATTATTTTGAACATTTCCGCCATCTGAAGGTGCTTGTAGAAAAACCTGCATGCGCCGAAATCCGTTATAAGGAGCCCGAAAAAATTTCACGCCGGAATTGTCAGCTAATCCTTGACGCAACGGACCGATAATCCGAAGCGCCAATATAGCCAGGTTTGCAGGAGCTCTGCATTATCGTAAACCAGATAGAGATACTCACCGTTGGTACCGGTGTACATAGTGGATGTCCAAAATCGGGCCTGATGACCTGATGCAGTGAAATTACCATACTCGGTCCGGTATCCCCCGGGCATAGCGGTAAAGCCGCTTTCATTGGTTGCTCCTGTGTTAGGACTCATCCAGAATGCCGTCCCGGCCACTTTCAACTTCCCGCCGGCAACTGCGTCGCCGCCAAGATAATCCGCCAGTGCCTGCCACTCCTCAAGTGTCGCTACATGCCAGCCCTCGGGCGCAATGTTTC
This sequence comes from Candidatus Zixiibacteriota bacterium, assembly GCA_011777135.1. Classification (GTDB taxonomy): domain Bacteria; phylum Zixibacteria; class MSB-5A5; order JAABVY01; family JAABVY01; genus JAABVY01. Next base: position 3,623 of record JAABVY010000224.1, read on the forward strand.
TGCCGTCGGTTACAGCATACCAGTTGTACAATCGACCATAAGTGTCAACATTAACCGGATCATTATTAAAGTCGCAAAAGGCTCCTGTGCCTGTAACCTGCCATTCGCCGGCATCGGTCAAATTGGGAATTGGGTCGCCATTGCGGTAATGAGTTACCTTCAAATTGTCCATCATCCAACACTGATCACCAATCAGGACTGTCCGGTAAAAATTCCCGTCATAATCAGTTACCATTCCTCCGCATGCAATGCCGCAACAATCGGGTTCAGGCGCAGGACCACCTACAAAGACATAATTAGCAATGTAAACTGCATCGCTGACATTAAGCGAGCCATCGCTGTTTGCGTCCCCGCAGATGTACTCAGCATTTGAATCGGTCAGAGCTAAACCGACAAATGCGATAATGACCACTAGAACCGGTAAACACAGAATCTTTAACATGATAAATTCCCTCCATTCGTGCAGTTATAGATTTCAGGTCCATATGGGCAATAGTCCTATCCCATTAAGATAGTAAACACTGTATACTTTAAAAAACAAATATGATCGTCAAGTAAATTATTTTTTACTTTTCAGTCGATTTTGAGTTGGTATCACGATATTTGACGATAATCGGATATGAATCCCGTTTCACGCTGAGCACGAGGACAAACTCCGCGCACAACGCTCATAGTCCATTTAAGGAAGAATCCCCAATAAAGAAAGCTCCCTTACCTTTCAAAGGGAGCTTCTTCTCAACCTAACACACATTTGGATGTATGTTAGTCCTCTTTTTTCTTTTCTTCTTCTGAAGCCTTTTTCTCTTCGGTCTCTTTGATCTCTTTCAGTTTGGATCTGGCCAGGTCAACCATCTTCAGGCCGGTGGTGTACTCCACCACCGAGGGCTCGATCACACGCATAAGGTTCTGGGTGACCTCCTTGATCTTGAGCGCGGATTCCTCCACGGCACGGAGCTTGGCCCGCATTTCCGGCGGATAGTCATCGGCATTCAAGAGCAGGAGCTGGATGTTTCCAAGAACTGCAGTCAATGGATTGTTGACTTCATGATTTATAGTCACTGCTGTCTCGACCACCGCTTCCGAACGTGCTTTGACAATATCCTGGGGGGAGGGTTTCTCCGCAGTAGTACCGCGCGAAAGAATCAGACCGAGCACTGCGCTGATCGCCCTGATAAAATCTTCTTCAGCAGAAAGGCTGCGTTCGCCGGGGGTAATGCCGGAGATTGTCCCATAGACTTTATTTTCAACCTTTAGCGGATAGGAAAAGAGGCTGTAATTTCCATCCTGCTCGAAGGTTAGAAAGACATTGCCGACCGCAAAATCATCCCGCAGTGTTGCAAGCAGTTTTTCTTCCACCTGGCGCATCATCTCAGAAAATTCGTTGCGTCCTGCAATATGAATAAATAGCAATTTGCCTTTGTCATCGACCACCCGTACCGATCCTGAAACCAGGCCGATCGCCTCGATAGCCTTGTCCAGCGCGTTTTTGATAATCTGGTCGCTGGCAACGCCTTTGGCTGCGTCGATAGAGGCCTCTGCGAGCAGGGAGTAGCGCAGATCACCACTATTTATAGATCGTTCCTTCATAACGCATTAATGTAATACTGCAATGCTTATGCCCTATTCAAATAAATTCAAAAAATCCTTCAAAAGCAAGTAACCGCGGGATGCACACAAGTCAATCCATTGCAATATAACCATTTTCCTCAAAAAGCCAAGAAAATTGGGACTTTGTGCGGTTTTGGCATATAAAATTTGCCGATGAAAATTGGATCGGCTATGAAAATTTATTCACACAAAATGCAGCTCAGCGCCGTTATCATATGTTGTTTTTCGAGTGTAAAATAGCTTGACTTTGCTTGTGAAAAATATAGCTTATAGGCTTTCGATAAACATATGCCAGCAGAAGAGTTACATAATAAATGCGGCGTCTTCGCCATCTACAATCATAAGAAAGCCGCGGAATTAACCTATTTCGGGCTGTATTCCCTGCAGCACCGTGGCCAGGAATCGGCTGGTATAGCCACCTCCGACAGCCGTCACATTCACGTCTACAAGAATATGGGGCTGATAAACGAGGTTTTTTCCCGTCGGGATGTTTTCTATAACCTCAAAGGGAGGATGGCTATCGGTCATAACCGCTACTCCACAACCGGATCATCCCAGTTCGTTAATGCCCAGCCGTTGGTATCGAGGTTCAAAGGTTACGAAATCGCAGTCGGACATAATGGCAATATTACCAATGCCTACACCCTAAGAAAGAAGCTTGAATCGGGCGGGGCAATCTTTCAGACAACTTCGGATTCAGAGATCTTCCTGCACCTGATCGCGCGCTCCAAGAAAAAGAAAATGTCCGACAAGATTATAAGCGCATTACGGCAAATTCAGGGCGCCTATTGCGTAACCTTTTTGACCAAGGATGCAGTCTATGCCGCCCGCGACCCGCGAGGATTCCGTCCGCTGGCACTGGGCAGGATGCGAAATGCCTATGTCATCGCCTCAGAAACCTGCGCCTTTGACCTGATCGGCGCCAAATATGTGCGGGATATATTGCCGGGCGAGATTGTAAAAATCGATGAAAGCGGGTTGAAGTCTTTCCATCCTTTTGAACAGATCCGGAAAGCATTCTGTATATTTGAATTCATATATTTCTCACGTCCCGACTCCAAGATCTTCTGCGAGAATGTTGACAAGGTCAGGCGCCGTCTGGGACGGCAACTGGCACGTGAACATCCTGTCGATGCAGACATAGTGATATCTGTACCGGACTCCTCAAATACTGCTGCCCTCGGTTTCTCCGAGGCTTCGGGCATTCGTATGGAGATCGGATTTATAAGGAATCACTATGTCGGGCGGACATTTATTGATCCCGAACAGAAGATCCGCGATCTGGATGTTAAGATAAAATTCAACACTGTTAAGGGCGTGATAGAGGGGCGAAAGGTTGTGATGGTTGACGATTCCATAGTGCGCGGAACAACCTCACGAAAGCTGGTCAAGCTCTTGAAGCAGGCGGGCGCGAAGGAGGTTCATGTACGTATCTCGGCCCCTCCTATCATCTCACCCTGCTTCTATGGAATCGATATGCCCACCAAGAGGGAATTGATTGGCTCTTCAAAATCGGTCGAGCAAATCAGAAAGTATCTTGGCGCAACTTCACTTGGATATCTTTCTATCGAGGGTATGCTTTCTATGAATTCTTTGCCGGATGAGGATTTTTGTGTGGCCTGTTTTTCCGGCAAATATCCGACCCGAATCGAGAAGAAGAACGGCAAGTTCAAACTGGAATAGTATCCAATCCTAAAATCGAATCAGTAGTGTCTCTGATGAAAATCCCGGCCCCAGAGCGGTTATAATACCCAGATCATTTTTGTTCGTCTTTCCATTCCGCAGGAATTCGTCCAATACAAATAAAACCGTGACAGAGGACATATTGCCGTAGTCCCTCAAAATTGCTCTGGATATATCCAGTTTGCCATTTGTCAGATTGAGGGCTTCTTCATATGCTTCTATGACCTTCGCTCCACCTGGATGGGCTATAATGTGGTCTACATCATGTAGAGTCAGGCTATTTTTTTCCAGAATCTCCTGCAGGTTTTCAGCCAAATATTTCCGGACAATAGCAGGTATCCTGCGGCTGAATACAACCTGCATGCCCTCGCTGACGATGTTCCATCCCATGACATCCAGCGAGTCCGGCCAGATAGTACTCTGAACATCCAGGACGCATGGTCCAGGCCGTTGCACATTATCTCCACTCACGACAACTGCCGCCGCGCCATCACCAAAAAGCGCTGTCGCCACAAAGTTGCTCTTTGAAAAATCGTCCTGCTGAAATGTAAGCCCGCAGAGTT
>JAABVY010000185.1:0-16191 GCA_011777135.1 Candidatus Zixiibacteriota bacterium
GGACGGTCTTTTTTCAACTCCTCTAATGGTACCCGACCGGTAAATATCACAGTATCCATGGGGAACTTATCCGGGCGGAAATGAGAATTGAAGAAATGCACCGTGAAGATGAAGGCTACCGCAAGCAGCGCCTCATCCGAGTGGATAATGGTGGCCACATTTATGATCCATCCCGGAAGGAAAAGCGTGAAGAACTCGGGGAACCAGAGCATCAAACCTGTGGAACCGATAACGGCCACGCCCCAGAACACTGCGAAATAATCGAACTTCTCCCAGTATGTCCAGCGCCCGTAATCCGGACGGGGTCCCGCCCCAATGAACCACTTTATTGTAGCAATGAACTCTTTGCCATCGCGCCTGTTGAACATCATCGATTCCGGCCCAAAAATCATATTGCGCCAGGATTTCTTTCCCTGAAACTTGGACTTTATAATATTATATATATGTACTCCGAATACGGCAATGAGGATAATGGCGCATATCCGATGTATATATCCGGTCGATTCAAATCCTCCCATAACCTGTGACAAAAACTGCGCCCATCCCAGATAGGAGAATTTCAAGGTCATACCGGTTATGGCAAGGCCGAGGAAGCTTATTATTATAAAGATGTGCATAACGCTGTGCATGGTGCTGAAGCGCCTCACCTCCATCCGGCCTCCATAAGCGCGCCGCATAGCCTTATGTTCTTTCATCATCTGGAATGACTTTGGCAGCCACATTAATGTATGAGTGCCTGCAATAGTCAAAGTAACGACCAGTAGAGTGGTCATGAACCAGAAAGTGTAGAATAAGGCAGGGTATTTTGTTTTATCATGATGCGTGGCATGCGTAAGATAGCCGGCAAACTGCCTGTGTGAACCAGGATGACATTGGCCGCAGGTCTCCACAATATTTTGTCTTGAGAGAGTGGAACTGGGATTGTCTGGGGGCAGGATTTCATGAGCACCGTGACAGTCATAACATTTGGCGGCGGCTGTATAGCCCAGTTTAGAAACTTTCCCATGAAAGGTATCAAAATATGATTCAGTCACATCTTCATGACACTGCCCACATTGCGACATGATCTCGAGCTTAAAATCATCCTCATCTGCGCGTATGATTGAATGTGATTTATGGCAGTCATCGCATACTGGCAGCTTCTCTTCCGTATCAGAAATATTAGGGGAGTGTATACTCTGTAAGAATTTTTCATATATTCCATTATGACATTCAGCGCAGGTGCGGGGTATATTTTCCTCAAAAACGCTTGAGGCTGTATCGGTTTTGGGAAGTACATGATGTGCCGTATGGCAATCGGTGCACATGGCAGTTACCACAAGTCCGCTTTCCAGCAGCCCCTTACCGTGAATGCCCATGATATATTCCTCAACAACATTCCGATCTTCAGGCTCATTGCGGACGGCAGCGACCTCTCCGGCTCGATGACATCGGGCACATAACCGCGGTACATTGGTCGGGAATGTCGGTGAATCCGGATTCCGCCGGGCCAGGGTACTATGCTCGCCATGGCAGTCGGTGCAGCCGGGAGCATCAGGATCGCCCCTGTCAAAGAGCTTCCCGTGGGTACTGGTGCCGTAGGTTTGCACCACCTCGGCGTGACATATCGAGCAGTCCACCTTGTCGATCACCGTAGCACAGGGCCGCCTTTCATGTTGGGGATTAAGCCCGGTGTGACATTGCGCGCAAGTCACCTGCCTGTGTATGGAATGTTCATATTCATCAATATCTACATACATTGAAACCGTATCCCCATCCCTCACTCCGACCAGGTCAGGTCTGCCATGGCACTCCATGCAATCCTGATTAGATATCCCCTCCTCATAAAACACCTGGCGTATCTGATGCGGGGGATGACAGTCAATGCAGACCGNNACAGTCAATGCAGACCGGGACCCTGTCGGGTTCTGTCTTCCAAAGTTCGCCGCGTATAACCTTGGTATGCACCTTCTCGATTTGACCGTGGCATTGCTGGCAGGTATTGGCCACATTATTTCTGTGAATTGAGGATTTTGGATTATTATGATTGTAAACCGAATGGGCCGTGTGACAATCCGTGCATACAGCCGTAACCGTCAGGCCCTGCTGATATAATCCCACCCCGTGAATTGACTGAGAATAGTGTGTGACAATGCTGTCTTCCGGAATATCATATGTTTGTGTAACCTCGGTCCCTTCCTTATGGCAGAAGCCGCACATGAAGGGGATATTGAATTTAAATGTTTTAGAGTTTTCATTACCGGCCGGCAGGATGTCATGTGAACCGTGACAGCTGGCACAGTTGGGTGCAAGCCTGACTCCCTGGTCGACAAGCTGACCATGCAGACTGGCCCCATAGACCTCGGCCACATCATCATGACAGAAACTGCAATCGACTCTATCAAGCTCTTCAGCGTGGGGAAATTCGGCATCATAGAGGTCCTGGTGGCAGTCCACACATTCCATTTCCCCATGGATTGAATTCTTGTAGGTTTCACGGTCCACATATAATGAGATTTGCCGGCCATTGACCTCGCCGGTCAGATCGGGATCCTCATGACACATCATGCAATCATCGACTTCCTGGGCTGTAATCATCGAACCGCTGATAATCAGGGCAAAGATCAGGCTTGAAAGAACAATTAATCTACTCAATAATGTGCTCAATTAGAATCCTCGATCGCATATACTTTACAAATTCGTAAAACAATAGGGACTATTTAATGATATACGCATGTAATGGCAAGAATTATGTTAGCAATTTCACATAGTCAAACCTGAAGAGGCTCATAAAAATAATAGACTACTATAAAATATTTATAACGCTCCATACTTGCATATGCCTATAAATCATAGGCTAATCTAAAATGCTGGATAAATATTTCATTCTTTAAAAATAACTAAACATTCATATTGCGCTTTCGGGATGATCTTATTATAATTGTTGCAAATATCGACGGATGTATAAAGGGTTGGGGCTCACAATTTGTTTGGCAACATCCGCATAAATGAGAGGAATTACAACTTTTAGAATTGACCAGCCTTTAGAAAAGAAATTTTTTGCTGGACTTAATTAATGTTTATTAATTTACTAAGATATATCGTATAAAGTAAATAAAACACACTAAAGGATTGGGAGATTAATTGGGACAAAAGTTACTATCCAGGTATCTAACCGGGGCGGCGGTTCTCATTCCACTTTTAATCTTTTCCATATCATATGGCAAATATGCCGATAAGGATGAAATCATGGAGCAGACCGAAACCTGCCTGTTATGTCACGATGGACAGGTCGAAACTCTGCAGGGTACTCCCCATCAGATATTATCGGAGGACGATATGTCCTCTGCGATTTTGGTTGGATGTACCGGATGCCATACTGACTGGGAAGACCACGTGGACGATCCTGCCGCTGAAAATATTGTAGCCGGACCGGAGCTTGGTTCTCTGGAACAGGCTCAGCAATGCGCCCAGTGCCACCAAACGCCTCATCAGGCAGCGATGGCTACCACCGATCCACACGGCCGGGGCGGCTTCAATTGCGGTTCATGCCATACAATTCACGGCAACCAGAATCGTATGCTGGTAAAGGACGAACGTGAAAATTACTGCCTTGAATGCCATAATTTAGTCGAGGCCCAGTTCAAGGCAAGGTCTGCGCACCCGTTGGAGTCAGGTAATATACGCTGCACCGATTGTCATCAATTCGGCAATATTGCCGATCAGCTTCATGCCCAGGGACTGGATTGGACCTGTCAGGAATGCCATCCACTCATAGCCGGACCGCATATATATGAGCATCCGGTTACCTATGAATATCTGGTTGAGGGTTCGGGCTGCACGGAGTGTCATAATCCTCACGGGTCGGCCAATGATCGTCTGCTGAAGCAGTCGGGCGACGGCACCTGCAGGCAATGTCATATGGTCCCGCCCGGACACAGGATTGCTCATGCCGGACTGGGCTCAAGACATGCCTGCATTGATTGTCACAGCGAAATACACGGATCAAACAGCAACGCGCTCTTTCTCGATCCTGATCTGGGTATAAAAAACGTTATTAACTGTTATGCCTCTGGCTGCCACAGCCTGGGAAGATGAGGAGGGACAATATGAGAAAAATATCTGTAATCATAATCGCCCTTCTTCTCCCATCCATGACTCTGGCCGCCTCCGGAGAGGGTGATTTTTCGATAAGCTACCTGTTTCTGGATGAAGAAGGGAATCAATCGGTTCAGCATTCAAGTTTCAATATTTATGAGGGGCCGGGCATTTCGGTAGAGGATTTCAGTTACATGCTCGACAACGGCCTGAGCTTCAACGCAGACATGAAGAATATCATCCTGAACAACCGCAATCTGCGTTTGGGAATGGGTAAATCGGGTCTATTTGGCCTGAGCCTCTCCCATAATCAATATCGCCGTGTTTACAATTTCGACGGCTCCAGTTTTACCAGGCGGCATACTAATCAGGGCCTGCTCTGGCTGTATCCGCATCGGCATCTCAAACTCTGGGGCGGCGGTACGTATATCGGCAGATCGGGATCTATGACTGATCTGTTTGACCCGGACCCGGGCGCGATCTCAACCGACGTCGATTATGATCAAGTCGAATATAAAGGCGGCTTCCAGCTGAATTATGAAGGCGGACTGATCAGGGGCGAATTCAGAGGAGTCGAGTTCGATGATAACGAAAATGAAGACCGCGACCAGACCAGAAGTGTGGTACGCTTTGACGGTTTAATTCCGGTACCCAATTATGAATGGATCGTGCTGTCAGGAGGCTTCAGGCATTTCGAGACGAAATATGACGTTTCAGATTTCAAAATCAGTTCCAATCGAGGCTGGGGAGGTTTCCGGCTTAATCTGCCCGAAAACTTCCAGTTGAGATATAATTTCATCTTCGACCGTACAAGCTCCGATTCGGATTTCGTTGCCACCGATAATATTACAAATACCGCCTATCTGAGTCATGTGTGGCCCCAGTTTGCCATGCTCACAGCGGGATATCGCCACGGTATTAATGATGATTTCGAGGACGAGGTTCAATCCAATTCATTCTATGCCTCCGGATGGATTCGGCCCCTTGACGAGCTTGAAATCAGGGGCGAGTTTGGATTGACCGAAGAGGATGTTAAGGACGGTTCGCGGTTAATCGGTGATGAATCCCGAAATCGTCACAAATTCCGCCTTAAATACAATTCCGGTGAGTATGGCACAATTGCTCTCAAATATGAAAATAAGGTACGCGAAAACGAACAGCTCGGTACAGAGATAGACTTTATCAGCTTTGGAGGAGACTATAGCATTGGAGTGGCGGAATATGGCACTCTAAGTGCCGGTTATGTTCTATCCACAGGAGACTATGATAATCGGGAAGATGAATTCGAATTCACAGATCACACTGTTTACGGCGATATCAGGACCAGGGAATACAGGAATGCTACGGCCGGATTCGGCTTGACATATTATCGCAGCAAACGCGACCTGGATGTGGAGAGTTTCATCCTCAGGTTCAATGCCACTTATGAATTCTATGATGGATATGCTTTCAAGGCCGAGTATAATGTCCAGAATTTCGATGATTTCCTGGTAAGGGATCAGTATTATACAGCAAATATCGTTGAAATAAGTTTAATTAAACATATTTCCTTTTAGGGAGGAGATTTATGAAATTTAGAACAGTAAGTGTAGTCCTTCTCCTGATTGCAGCAATTATAATGGCAATCGGCTGTGAGCGCAAGGTTGTAAATGAATCCGGCGGTGAGCTCCAGGCTGATGCCAGCGCATGTTTCTCATGCCACAGCGATCAGGACCGTGACCTCAGGGCAGCCGCGCTCCAGTGGCAAACCTCCAAGCATGCTTCCGGTGATAATGTTGATAGGAACCGTCACAATGGCTATGGATCCTGCGAAAGATGTCATACTAGTGAGGGCTTCTTGGCAAACCTTGAGGGTGAATCGGCTTCAGGTGAATACTTCACTCCATTTGAATGCTTCACCTGTCACGCTCCCCATACCAACACGTCATTGGAAGTCAGGGTCCAAGAAGCTGTTGCCATCGCCAATGGTGCCACGTTCGACAAAGGTTCCGCGAATTTGTGCGCATCCTGTCATCAGGGCAGACGAAATGTCGATACTTACGTCGTGGATGATGTTGAGCTGAGCGAGCACTGGGGTCCCCACCACAGCAATCAATCGGATATGCTGATTGGCTCTAATGCCTATGAGTATGGCCTGGAAATAGATAATTCCGCCCATACCAATGTTACCACGGAAGGCTGTGTGATGTGTCATATGTCACCATCGGGCGACATAACCCTTGGCGGTCATTCTTGGAATATGCATGATGAGGAAAAAGACCATTACAACATGACCGGGTGCAATGTTGCCGCATGTCACAATGAGGAATTCGAGGAAGGATTTGAGCGCCAGGCCGACGATGATTATGACTGGGATGGAGGTGACCCGGAAACTGTTCAGGCTGAAATCGCAGGACTGGTCGATAGCCTTGAAATCCTTCTTGAGGAAGCCGGTTTACTGCACGATGGCCACCCCGTTGCGGATGTTATCACATCTGCCGACTCGGCCGGGGCAGTATTCAACTGGCTGTTTGTGGTCGAAGACCGTTCCGAGGGAGTGCACAATACGGAATATGCAGTCGGAATCCTGCAGGCTTCAATAAATTATCTGACGACCGGAGATCCGGAGGGCATGCCGGCAGGAAACAAGCAAAGAAACTTCGCAAATTCGAGATAATTTGATTATATTAAAGCCCTCCCGTAATCAAGCGGGGGGGCGATTTTATATATGCTGAAATTCAGATTACCAAGACTCGCTTATAATTTCATCAGCTCTGTGGGCGCGGCCATTGCAATTGTTGCAGGCCTTATGGTTGTGACCATGCTGTTCGTGAGCATTTTCACCAAAATTGAAAATCCTTACCTGGGTATATTCTCTTTTATGATTTTACCGGCAATCCTGATTTTCGGTCTAATCCTGATACCGATCGGTATGCTGCGGCAATGGCGCAAGGAAAAGCGGGGCGAGAAGGTTGAACAAACAAGATGGCCCTATGTCGATCTGAATATACGAGCTCATCGCAATGCCTTTTTTATCTTCATCTTCGGTACTTTCTTCTTCGTAGTTCTCACTGCGGTAGGGAGTTATCAGACCTTCCACTTCAGCGAATCGGTCGAATTCTGCGGGACTACCTGTCACAGCGTAATGGAACCTGAGCACACAGCCTATCAGAATTCACCACATGCCCGGGTGGCCTGTGTTGAATGCCATGTGGGACCGGGAGCGGGCTGGTATACAAAATCCAAGCTCTCCGGGGCATATCAGGTGTATGCCACGCTTTTGAATAAGTATCCGCGTCCAATCCCAACCCCGATAGAAAGCCTTCGGCCTGCCCGGGAAACCTGCGAGCAGTGTCACTGGCCCGCCAAGTTCTTCGGGGGTATGCAGAAAAAAATCGATCATTATATGTACGATGACTCTAACTCCTACCATCCCATTAATATGCTTATCAAGGTCGGCGGAGGAAAGCGGGGAGCCAATCAGGCCACCGGAATTCACTGGCATATTTCAAGCGATGTTAAAGTTGAATATATTGCCCGTGACGAGCAGAGGGAGGATATCCCATGGGTAAGGTACACAAACCTCGAGACTGGCGAGGTCACTGTTTATCATGACGAGGATGATCCTATGACTCAGGAGAAAATCGATTCGCTGGAGCCCCGTGTCATGGACTGCGTTGACTGCCACAACCGCCCCAGTCATATTTATAATCCTCCAGACAGGGCCATAGATAATGCACTCAATACCCAGATGATTAACCCCGCAATCCCGGAAGTAAAAATGGTTGCGGTTGAGGCTATGGCCGAAGAATATAGCACGGATGAGGAGGCAATGGAAAAAATCCGCCAGCACATCAATGGCTTCTATAAAGAAAATTATCCCGAACTCTATGAACAGGAAAAAGGGCTCATAGAACAGGCGATCCAGACCACCCGTGAAAAGTTTTCACTGAATATATTTCCGCATATGAAAGTGCGCTGGGATGTCTACCCGGACCACATCGGCCATTTCTATTTCAAGGGCTGTATGCGCTGCCATGAGGGCAATCATTCCAGCGATGACGGCCAGACCATCTCTCATAGCTGCAATTCCTGTCACATAATTCTCGCCCAGGGAAGCGGTGAGACCTACGAGGTTACTTACCAGGAGGAAGGGCTTGAATTCAAGCATCCGGTGGATATTTATGAAGCCTGGCGAGAGATGGGTTGCTATGAGTGCCACACAGGCACACAGCCATGATAATCTTGATATCTCTTTAATTTCCGGGTTTACTGTCTCCGGCGAGACTCAATTCTCTTGACTTTGATCCAGATCGCGAAAGCCAGTATCAATAAAACTACCACAGAAACCGCCAGCCCTTTGCGCCTGAAGACATAATTATCCAGAAGCTCCCGGGCAATATTGCGGGCTTCGGTAATTTGCTCAAAACCGGCAGCGGTTATACTAACCACCGAATCCGCTTCAAAAGTATGCACTGCGGTTCTGGCTTTGAAAGCTATCTGCTGGGCATCCTTTAAAGCAAACAGGCCATCATTGACAAACAAGCCCTTTTGATCGGCCTCCTCCAGTTTGTCCTCGGCCCCGATAATAGCATTTTCAAGGCTGTCTATTCTGTTCGCCATCAGTTCAGCGGCTTCCAGCGCGCCTGTGCCGTCATCTTCAAAATGACATTCACCACAGACCGGGTCTTCTCCGGTCAGCATTTTCGTACTCGGCTGTTTTATCAGATGGTTGGAATGACAGGTTTCACAGGCTGGGGACTCCAGCGCAGAGAAATAATCGGCATGGCTGGATTTTTCAAAATCAACCATATTGTTATTGTGGCAAATGCCGCAGACTTTATCGATAGACTCCGCATCGGGGGGAATGGCGCCATGATTTCCATGACAGTCATTGCAGGCGGGCGCGCCCAGATCGTCTTCTTCCAGAAGCGCGATACCATGTACAGATTTCTTATAATCCTCCAGCTGGCCAGTCGATATATCATAGCCTGCCATGTAGCTGCTATCATCATGGCAAGTGGCGCAGGTTGAGGGAATATTCTTGTCATATACATGAGATAGTGGATTGCGCGAAGGCCTGATACCGTGAGCGCCGTGACATGAAGAACAATGCGCTACTTTATCATCACCATCCTGATTCATTTTGCCGTGAACAGAGGTCAGATATTTGGAATATTGATCGGTTGGCAGTCCCGGATTGAAAGTCTTCATAAAACTCGGATCGCTATGGCATTCTGAGCAAAGTTCGGGAATCTCCAGCGGACCGGGAGTTCCGATAAAGCCCTTCTCCTCGCTCATCGACTCCAGCATATCCTCGGCCGTGTTATCACCTCCATGACAACCGACGCATCCCAGACCTGCACGATTATGTACATCATTTGTGAAGCTGTCCACCGGGTAAGTCATCTCATCTTCCAGAAGTCCATGGCAATCAATACAGGTACTCTGAATCTCCTGAGCCGGAAGACCTCCGAAGGTCAGGAAGACGATTATTACTATCCCTAATAGCGATTTATATATTCCAAAGACTTCCATATCACTCCAGGTAATGTCCCAGTGCAGTTAAAACAAAAATATAGATAACTATTAGTATCCCGGCGAAATTAAAGAATTTGCTTACTCTCTGTCGGCGTCGCTCATTGTCAAGAAAAGGTACGAAAGTCCACAGGACAGCTCCGATAGCAAAGGCCATAATCCCAAAAACCTCGCCTTCAATTCCGATCACATGGGCAGGTATAAATTTCAAGGTTTGATACATGAACAGAAAGTACCATTCCGGTTTAATTCCTTGAGGAGCCGGCGCAAATGGATCAGCTTTGGTCCCAAGCTCCCAGGGAAACAATACCGACAATGCCGCCACACCTGCGAGAATTATCAGCCAGACTGAAAAATCTCTGAGTACAAAATTAGGGAAGAAGGGCGTGTATTTCTTTTTTTCCGGAGGGAGGTCTTTCCAGCTTTCAGGTTCCGATATACCCAGCCTCTGAATCAGGATAAGATGAAACGATAGGAAAATCATAAACAGGCCCGGCAAAATCGCTACATGAATGCCGAAAAATCGCGAGAGGGTTGCCCCGGTTACATCTTCAGAGCCTCTCAGCAGTTTAAGCAGAGGTTCTCCGATTAACGGCACAGCGCCCACCATATCAGTGCCGACCTTGGTGGCAAAAAATGCAAGCTCATTCCAGGGCAGTAAGTAACCTGAAAACCCGAAGCCGAGGGCCAGGACCAACAGCACCATACCAGAAATCCAGGTCAGCTCACGTGGAAAACGATAGGCCTTCGTGAAATAGACGGAAAACATGTGCAGAAAAGCGAACAGGATCATCAAATTTGCCGACCAGGAATGAATGTCGCGCATGAGCCAGCCAAACTGCACCTCTGACATAATATACCTGACCGACTCGAAAGCGGTCTCCGCGCTGCCCTTGTAATACATTAACAGCAGTATTCCGGAACAGACTTGAATAATAAACAGGAAGAGAGTAATGCCGCCCGTGTAATAGACCGCAGAATGGCTGTGCGAGGGAACGACCTTCTCTGAGGCAAACTGCCGGAGGGATTCCAGCTTTAAGCGCTGATCGAGAAAATCATACAATTTATTCCCTGGTCTGGCCTCGCTCATTTACGCACTCTGCCTCGAAACATATATTTCTTCGCCTTTTATATGGACTTCAAATCGCTCCAGAGGTCTGGGCGGCGGTCCGGAGATATTTTTACCATTCAGATTGAAACGGCCATTATGACAGGCGCACCAGATTACCCCCAAATCCTTGCGATATTGTACCACACAACTCAGATGAGTGCAGGTGGCATTAAACGCCTTAAACTCGCCATCGGGGGTATGTACCAATAGACCTGGAATTCGCCCAAATTTGAAGATTTTGCCGGAATCAGGCGGAAAGTCTTCAAGATTGCCCACCTTGATACTGGAGGACATGGCCTCTGCTATCTCCGGTGGCTTCAAATACGCCAGCACAGGGTAGAGAACTGCCGCCAGAGTAGCAAAAAGAGAACCTCCCAGAATATAATTTAGAAAGGACCTTCTGTCAGTCTTATCGTCCTGCATATAAAACCTCTGGCTGTTATCTGCCGTCCTTTTTTTGTGGCTAACTCTATATTTTAAAAAACTTTACAATATTTGTCAATATTTAAATCCGATTAACATCAAGTTCTTCAGGATCGGCATTAGATTGGCAATTTTTCATCCATGACCATTGAGTTTGTAAGGAAAATTTATTATCTTATAGTAAAGGTGGGTTGAAATCTAGCAAAGAGGAGTTGATTCAAAGTGGGCAAACTTTTTATTATTTCAAACAGGCTACCTGTAACCCTTACAGTCGAAGGGGATGATATAAGCGCCAAAGCAAGTTCGGGCGGATTGGCAACAGGATTATCTTCATTCTATAAGGATGCGGGTGGACTCTGGTTCGGCTGGCCGGGAATCAGCTATGATGATATAGGTTCGAAAACCGGCCAAAAAATAGAAAAGCTATTGCGAGAAGAACATCAATGCGGCCCGGTGCAACTGACAGAGGAGGATCTGCAGAAATTCTACTACGGCTTCAGTAACAAGACAATCTGGCCGCTCTCCCATTATTTCACCAATTACACAGTTTTTGATAATGATCTCTGGGAGGCTTACAAGCGAGTTAATCAGAAATTCTGCGATACAGTTGTAGAGGAAATTACTGATGACGATGTCATTTGGGTCAACGATTATCAGCTTATGCTATTGCCGCTTATGCTTCGGCAGAAGCTTCCAAATGCCAGCATAGGCTATTTTCATCACATACCCTTTCCCTCATTCGAGCTTTTCCGCTTGATGCCCTGGCGGCGCGAGATTTTGGAGGGGCTGCTTGGCGCAGACCTAATCGGATTTCATACTTATGATTATGTAAGGCACTTCCTGAGTTCTGTGCGCCGTATCCTGGGATATGAAAATATCCTCGGTGTGGTCTCATCTGGATACAGAACCAGCAAAGTCGATGCCTTTCCAATGGGAATTGATTACGAGAAATTCAGCAAAGCTGCTAAACTGCCGGAGGTCAGGGAGGAAATAGACAAACTCTGGCGCCAGATTGGCGACAGGAAAATCGTGGTGTCGATCGACCGCCAGGATTATACCAAAGGAATAAAGGACAGGCTGGAGGCGTTCCATATCTTTCTTCACCGTTATCCGGAGTACAGGGAAAAGGTCACACTCATCATGGTGACGGTTCCATCACGGTCCCAGGTACCATCCTATTCCGAACTTAAAAGCGAAATCGATGAGCTGGTAGGCAAAATCAACGGAGAACATGGCACTCTGGGATGGATGCCGATCTGGTATCATTTTCACTCTGTACCTTTTCCAATGCTGATCGCATTATACAGTTTTGCAGATATTGCCCTGGTCACACCGTTGCGGGATGGCATGAACCTGGTTGCCAAGGAATTTGTGGCCACCCGTCCCACAGAAAGTAACGGCAATGCCGGGGTTTTGATAATAAGTGAAATGGCCGGTGCGGAAAAAGAGCTGGGCGAAGCTGTGATTGTAAATCCGTTTGACCACGAAAGTGTTGCCGACTCACTGGCCATGGCACTGAAAATGCCCTCCGAGGAACAGAGAAGGCGTATCATCCCCATGCAAAAAAGATTGCAGCGGTATGATATAACTAAATGGGCCGGCGATTTTCTCGACAGTCTGGATGAAATCAAAAGCCAGCAGAACAGGCTTTATTCCAAAAAGCTTACCGGGAGGCTACGGCAGGATATGTTCGAACGCTACAATGAAGCTTCAAGCCGCCTGTTTCTCCTTGATTATGACGGTTCACTGAAGCATCTGGTGGATGATCCGATGGAGGCCGTCCCCGATGATGAAGTGCTGGAAATACTTTCCACTATCACGTCGGATGAGAAGAATGAACTTGTGGTTGTCAGCGGACGCGATAGTAAGACGCTGGATGAATGGTTCGGCCATCTTAATGCGGGCATGATAGCGAATCACGGGGCCTGGCTGAAACATAAAGGGCAGGATTGGGAAATGCTCGAACCGCTTGACAATGAATGGATGAAAAACATCAGGCCGATTATGCAGCTTTATGTCGATCGTACTCCCGGCTCCCATCTCGAAGAAAAAGAATTTTCGCTTGTATTTCACTATAGAAGAGCAGTGCCCGAAATGGCCCAGGTTCGGGTCAGCGAGCTCAAGGATGATCTGAGGGCCATGACCTCCTCCCTCAACCTCGGAATACTTGAGGGCAGCAAAGTAATTGAAATTAAAAACACCAACATAAATAAGGGCAATAGCGCATTACGCTTTATCTCAAAAGCTGAATGGGATTTTGTTATGGCAATCGGAGATGACTGGACTGATGAGGATATGTTCGTGGTTTTGCCCGGCAATAGTTATTCGATCAAAGTAGGTCTGGTACCATCCAATGCCAAGTACCACCTTGATAGTGTTGACAGCGTGCGTGCATTTCTGAAAAACCTGTTTAGTATAAAACACTAACTTTTTCTTTTTGGCCTCCAGTAGTGGGTGCTCTGGCTGTGAAAGAGATCGGCAGCCTCCATAACCGTCTCCGAAAGAGTGGGATGGGGATGGATTGACATACCGACATCAGTCACGGTCGCAGCCATTTCAACCGCCAGGACGCCTTCGGCAATTAACTCTCCAGCTCCCGATCCGGCAATTCCGACTCCCAGGATTCTTTCTGAATCCGGATCGACTACAAGCTTGGTCAGGCCGTCATTACGACCCAGGGTTAATGCTCTTCCTGAGGCCGCCCACGGGAATTTCACGATTTTCACATCGATCCCTTTGTCCTTGGCTTCGGTTTGGGTAAGTCCGCACCAGGCAATTTCGGGATCGGTGAATACAACCGCCGGTATTGCCCGGGGTTCATAAATAATGTCATGTCCGGCTATAGCTTCAGCCGCAACCCTGCCCTCATGTGTGGCTTTGTGAGCGAGCATTGGCTCTCCGGCCACATCCCCGATGGCATAAATATTGGGATCATTGGTCCTGCGGGTCTCGTCAACCTTTATAAAGCCCTTATCATCAACTTCAACCTGAGTACTTTCCAGTCCGAGATCTTCACTCCTCGGCTTCCTTCCCACGGCCATTAAGACTTTTTCATAAATACCGGCTTTTTTTTCCGCGCCCTTTCCCTCAAAAGAAGCCTTGATACCATTTTTCTGTTCTTTCATTTCGGAAACTGTCGTATTCAGCATGATTGATTCAAACATCCCTTTCAAACGCTTGGACAAAACAGAAACCATATCCTTATCCACTCCCGGCAGAAGACTCGGGGTCATTTCAACTACCGATACTTTTGTACCCAGGGTGGCGTAGACTGTGCCCAGTTCAAGTCCAATATAACCTCCCCCAATCACCAGCATCGATTTCGGGATACTTTCCAGATCAAGCGCGGTCGTCGAATTTAACAGATTGGGTAAATCTATATCAAGATTGGGTATCACAGCCGGCTCGGATCCGGTAGCTAATATGATCTTATCATAGGACATCGAATCGGTACTTCCGTCATTTTTGGAGATGATGAGGGTTGTACCGTTTTTGAATTTGGCTGTGCCTCTGATATGTTCGACCTTTCGGAGCCGGGCAAGTTCGCCCAGACCTCCTGTCAACTTCTCGACCACATCATCCTTCCAACCGCGTATCTTTTTGGCATTGAATCTGGGTTTGCTGAAAGATACGCCCCACTCTTTGGCCTCGGCGGCATCGTTGGAGACCTTGGCCACATGCAAAAGGGCTTTGGATGGAATACATCCTCGATAAAGACATTCGCCGCCGGGATTCTTCTCTGGATCGATCAGAGTTACCTGCATACCAAGATCGGCGGCAAGAAATGCCGCTCCATATCCACCCGGCCCCCCGCCAACAACCGCAAGTTTTATCGATTTATTTCTATCAGCCATAAAATTCTCCGATTTTATCCTTCAAACAATTATTCAAAATCAAGAAGTAACGGATGCTCCAGAGCTTCAGTAACCCATTTAAGGAATCGAGCGGCATCCGCGCCATCGATTATTCGGTGATCATAGGACAACGAAAGCGGGAGTATGATTCTCGGTTTGAATGTCCCCTCGTCCTCATCGAAAACCGGCTGCCTGGAGGCTCGGCTGACGCCCAGAATAGCCACCTGGGGCCAGAAGACAATCGGGGTAAAATCGGTACCGCCGATCCCGCCCTGATTGGATATTGTAAATGTGCCGCCTTCAAGCTCATCCGGCTTGACTTTCTTGTCCCTGGTTCTATCAGCCAGCTCCAGAAGCTCCACTGATAGATCAAAAATACTCTTCTTATCAACATCTGGGATAACCGGTACCAGAAGACCTCGATCGGTATCCACGGCCATGCCGATGTTGTAGTACTCTTTATAGATCACCTCCCCTTTCTGGGGATCGATGCTGGCATTAAAACGCGGATATTTCTTCAGCGCGGCAACAATCACTTTCAGAAGGATCGCGGTCACAGTCAGCTTTCCGCCTTCTTTCTCCACCGCTTTAGTATATTTCTTGCGGAATTTTTCCAATTCGGTTATATCGGCCTTGTCGAACTGGGTGACGTGCGGAATCAGCGACCAGCTCTGAGCAGTGCCGCCGGCAATAATACTCCGAACCTTGGATAACGGCTTCCTTGTTATATCTCCCCATCTCGAGAAATCGGGCATCTCCTTGATCCCCTCCGCGGCTTCTGGCAATGAGGCTCTTCCACCCTCGATTACATGCCGGACATACCGTTTCACATCCTCAAGGCTTATACGTCCGCCCGGGCCTGAACCCGGGATCAGGTTGATATCTGCTCCCAGCTCACGAGCTAAACGCCTTACCGATGGGGCCGCAGGCGCAAGCTTTTTTTCCTCTTCCTTCTCTTCTTCTTTCTTTTTGGGGGCGGGTTTCTTTTTCTCCGGTTCCTTCTTCTTGGCAGCCGGTTTCTCTTTTTCCTTTTCCTCTTCCTCCTCCGGCTCTTCCTCTTCTTCTTCAGCTCCCTCCTTCTTCTCTGCCTCTGCTTCTTTTTTCTTTCCGGCCTTCTCCTTTGCCTTATCCTCTTTCTCCTCAGTTTCCTCTTTTTCTTCTTCCTCTTCCGATTCGGCTTCTTCTTCCTCTGGCTCCGGAGCTTCTGCC
>JAABVY010000185.1:16251-32154 GCA_011777135.1 Candidatus Zixiibacteriota bacterium
CACCTCAATAAGCGGCTGATCCTTCTCAACCATATCGCCCTCTGAAACCATCAGGGTAACGACTTCACCCGATTCAACAGTCTCGCCAATCTCAGGAATTTTTATCTCTTTTATCATAACTCTCCCCTTTGATTATGAAAATAAGGGATTGGATTTTTTTACATCAATATTGAGATCCTTGATAGCCTTTTTCACCACGCCGGCTTTGATCTTGTTCTCGCGCGCCATCGATGATATAGCCGCAAAGGCTATATAGCGATGATCAACTTCGAAGAAATCACGCAGCCCGGCGCGATCCTCGCTGCGGCCAAATCCATCAGTCCCGAGCATTGTAAACGGCCCGGGAATCCAGCAGCCGATAGATGCAGGCAGCACTTTCATGTAATCCGATGCAGCCACAAACACACCCGATTCTTTCTCGAGCGCCTGACCGATATAAGGCACCTCTCTATCCTTATCGGGATTGAGCATATTCTTCCGCTCAACATCCATAGCGTCATGGTAAAGTCCCTTATAGCTGGTAACGCTCCACACATCCGAGGCAATATCATATTTATCCTCTAATAGCTCCTGCGCTTTTATGGCCTCATTCAGAATCGTCCCGCTCCCCAAAAGATGCGCCTTGTAGCGCTTGCGTTTATTACTCGACTCCTTGAATTTATATATTCCTTTAAGAATACCTTCCTCGATACCTTCCGGCATGGCAGGCATTTTATAAAATTCATTCATCACGGTAAGGTAGTACATTATATTTTCCTGCTTCTCGAACATGCGGTGAATCCCGTCCTTGACAATAACCGCAATCTCATAAGCAAAGGCGGGGTCATAAGCATGTACAACCGGATTCGAGAGAGCCAGCACATGGCTGTGCCCGTCCTGATGTTGCAGGCCTTCTCCTGCCAGAGTAGTTCGTCCTGCTGTTCCTCCGACCAGAAAGCCACGTGCCTGTGCATCTCCGGCGGCCCAGATCAGGTCCCCGATTCTCTGAAAACCAAACATGGAATAGAAGATAAAGAAGGGTAGCATGTTAATATCATGGGTGGCATAGGCCGTACCGGCAGCAATAAAAGACGACATCGAACCGGCTTCAGTAATCCCTTCTTCAAGTATCTGGCCATCCTTAGCCTCTTTATAATACAACAGACTGGCTTTATCAACAGGTTCATAATTCTGGCCCTGATGCGAGTAGATGCCTACCTTCCTGAATAATGATTCCATTCCAAATGTGCGCGCCTCATCCGGTACAATCGGCACCACATACTTGCCCAGCTTCTTGTCAGCCAGGAGTTTTGAAAGCAGATGTACCATTACCATGGTGGTGGCCACCTCACGATCCCCGGTACCTTTCTTAAATTCCTCCCAGATGCCCTCGGACTCGGCCTTAAGCGGTGGAACACTCACAATTCGTTTGGGAATATAGCCGCCCAATTCGGCGCGGCGTTCATGAAGGTACTTCATTTCCTGGCTTTCCTCGGAGGGACGATAGAACGGTGTCTCTGGAATATCTTTGTCTGAAATCGGAATCCCAAAACGGCTCCTGAACTCACGCAACTCCTCTTCATTCAGCTTTTTCTGCTGGTGGGTAACATTGCGCCCTTCGCCTGCCTCACCCAAACCATAACCTTTTATTGTTTTGGCCAGAATCACAGTGGGCGAACCCTCATGCTCAACAGCTCTCTTATAGGCGGCATATACCTTTTCGGGATCATGACCGCCACGCCGCAGTTTGCGCAACTGCTCATCCGAATAGTTTTTGACCAGATCCAGAAGTTCGGGATATTTACCGAAGAATTCCTTACGAATATAAGCGCCGTCAGAGACGACATATTTCTGGTATTCGCCGTCAACAGCTTCTTCCATTCGCTTCACAAGAAGACCATCTCTATCGGCGGCCAGGAGGGGATCCCAGTCGTCACCCCAGATGACCTTGATGACATTCCAGCCCGCACCCCTGAAGGCTGCCTCCAGCTCCTGTATGATTTTGCCGTTGCCCCGCACCGGGCCGTCCAGCCGCTGCAAATTACAGTTTATCACAAAGATCAGATTATCAAGGCTTTCGCGGGGAGCCAGGGTCATCGCCCCCAGCGATTCGGGCTCGTCCAGCTCACCATCACCCAGAAACGCCCAGACCTTTTGATCGCTTTTTTCCCTGATGCCGCGGTCTTCCAGATAACGATTAAAACGGGCCTGATAGATCGCCATTATGGGAGAGAGTCCCATCGAAACGGTGGGAAACCGCCAGAAATTAGGCATCAGCCGAGGATGCGGGTACGACGACAGGCCGTCCTCAGGCTGAAGCTCGCGGCGGAAGTTCTCAAGATGTGTCTCATCCAAACGCCCTTCAACATAGGCGCGTGCATACACCCCGGGAGAAGCATGCCCCTGAAAATATACTATATCGCCCGGATGTTTCTCCGAGGGAGCTCGAAAAAAGTGATTGAAACCGACTTCAAATAGTGTCGCGGCGGATGCATAAGTGGAAATATGCCCGCCAATACCGCTCGATTTACGGTTGGCACGTACTACCATTGCCATCGCATTCCAGCGGATGATGCTCTTTATACGGCGTTCAATTTCACGGCTGCCAGGAAAAACAGGCTGCTCGCTGACATGGATCGAATTGACATATGGAGTGTTGGGAGTAAAGCAGACTTCGACGCCCATCTGCTGGGCGCGATGCTGCAGATGTCCCATCAATTCGCCCACACGGCGCATACCCTGATTCTGATATACATACTCGAGCGACTCCAGCCACTCGCGGTTTTCGTATTCTACCTGCCGCATTGATTCTAATTTATCTTGATCGGCCATAAGCTAACCTTTCGCTTCTGACTCAAATATTTTCAAAATTCGCATAATAGTTCAAAATACACCTCGAACTGTATTTTATAATCAAAACAATATGAATTTGTATATGTTCGGCACAGCCATTATATTATAGAACTCATCGTCTTTTTTCAAATCTTTATTCCCGGCTTCATTCAACCTCCGGAACCTTCAGGAATTTGGCGTTAATTGCCACAATGACCGTGCTCAGCGACATCAAAAGGGCGCCCACAGCCGGATTCAGAAGAATCCCAAAACTGTACAGAGCTCCGGCCGCAAGTGGAATTGCGATAGCATTATATCCCGTTGCCCAGATGAGATTTTGCACCATCTTTTTGTAGGTGGCGCGTGAATAGGCAATAATCTTGACAACATCCATGGGATTGTTTTTGACCAGCACAATATCAGCCGTCTCCATTGCCACATCGGTTCCAGCGCCGATAGCGATACCAACATCAGCCTGCGCCAGTGCGGGAGCATCATTTACACCGTCTCCCACCATCGCAGTAGTATAGCCCTCCGACTGCACCTCTTTTATCTTCTCAGCCTTCTTATCAGGCAATACACCGGCGAAAAAATCCTCCAGCCCGATTTCATCGGCCACTCTTTTGGCGACATGCTCGTTGTCGCCGGTGATCATCAATGTTTTGATATTTTTTTCTTTTAGTTTCTTGATTGCTTCTTTCGACTCCTCCCGGACCGGATCTTCGAGCGCAATTGCACCTTTGACATCATTATCGATAAGGACATAAGCTATGGTTTTCCCTTTTTCTGCGAATTCCCGGGCTTCGTCACTAATATCAATATCATTTTCATCCAAATACCCGGGGCTCACTACTTTGACATCTTTGCCGTCCACTTTTCCGGTGGCGCCTTTGCCCTTTATGGCCTCGAAGGACTCCACCTTCTTCTTGTCTTGGGTTGCCTCGGTTATTGCTTTTGCAATCGGGTGTTCCGAACGCGCCTCCACCGAAGCGGCATACATCAGGATTTCATCCTTATCAGTATTATCCCCAATCGCCAGAATTTCCGAGACCTCGAATGTTCCCTTGGTCAGTGTGCCGGTTTTGTCAAATATTATCGCATCTATATTTCGCGCTGATTCGAAGGGCACACGGTTCCGAATGAGTAAACCATTTTTCGCCGACAATGCTGTAGAAACAGCAATCACGAGCGGAATCGCCAGGCCGAGCGCATGCGGGCAGGTAATTACCATGACAGTCACCATACGCCCCAGGGCAAAAACAAATTCTCGGCCGAATGCCGTAAGCCATAGAATAAGAGTTGTTGTTCCGGCCCCGATGGCTATAAATGTCAACCACATAGCGGCCTTGTCGGCAAGATTCTGGGATTTGGATTTGCTGGCCTGGGCGCTCTCGACCATATCCATCACCTGAGAAAGATATGAGTCTTTTCCGGTTTTCTCTATCTCGACTGTGATCGAACCGTCACCATTGACCGATCCGCCGACCACTTCGTCACCCTCACCTTTGGACACTGGCTCGGATTCTCCGGTCACCAAAGATTCATCTATCGAGGTCGAGCCTTCCACGATCTTGCCGTCAACCGGCACCTTCTCGCCGGGCTTGATGACAACCTTATCCCCTTTTTCCAGCTCTCTGACTGGCACATCCTCGGTCGACCCATCATCCTGGAGCTTATGTGCGTCAGATGGCATCAGCTTGGCAAGTTCATCCAGAGCCCGTGAGGCTCCCATCACCGAACGCATCTCGATCCAGTGTCCCAATAGCATGACATCGATAAGCGTGGCCAGCTCCCAGAAAAATGTTCTTCCTGAAAGCCCGAATACGACCGCACTGCTATAGACATAAGCAACCAGAATAGCAAGGGCAATCAAGGTCATCATACCCGGCTGTAATTCGCGCAGTTCTTTTACAATGCCCTTGAGAAAAGGATAACCGCCATAGAAGAACACCGCGGTTGCAAACACAAATTGCACATAAGAATCGCCGGAAAATGCGAGTTGATCTTTCAACCCAACAAATCCCTGAATCATGGGCGATAAGACTACGATGGGTATTGTCAGGATCAGTGAGATCCAGAAGCGACGCTTGAAATCCTCGGCCATGTGCTTATGATGCCTCTTATGATCATGGTCGTTATGATCCTTATCATGGTTGTGGTTGTCATGATCCTGGTGCTTATTCTCTTCTTTCTCATTCTGAGAATAATTATTCTTATGATTATGCTCCCCTTTGCTATTGTCTTTGTCATGCATTGTTAATTCCTTTCGGAATAGGCCTATCTCCTGACAAGTTCGATTAAATCAATTGAACCATCCCTCAATTCGTCCGGCGATGGCATGCGTTCCTGGCGCATCAGCTCCTCTACCACATCGATTTCCCTGTCGTATTTAATTCCAGAGGCCGCCTCGACTTTATTCTTTTTGATATAGAACAAAATAAAGCTGCCTTTGGAAATATCGCCTTCGACTATGATGTCATCCCAGTCACGCACATAACCAACATGCCTGAATTGCAGGCCGACCTGGGCTGTCCAGAAAAATGGTATGCTCCTGAAAGGCACTTCCTTATCCATCATGTTATGAGCCGCATACCGCCCCTGCTGTTCGGCAGTACGCCAATGCTCTATTCGTATTACATCATTGTTATACCAGTAGCGAAAACTGGCAATGTCGCCGGCGGCATAGACATTCTCGGTGACATTGAAATGCTCATCGACCTTGAGACTGCCGTCTGATTCCAGGTCAAGACCTTTCAGAAAATCAGACGATGGTTTTACGCCAACTCCCATGATGACCATATCGGTCTCTACACTATCTCCGCTTTCAAGTACGACTGCTTCGACTTTGCTATCACCCTCGATCCTTTCAACTGAATCTCCAAGCCTGAATCGGACCCCTATCTCCTCATGCTTCTTCCGAAAAAGTTCTCCCACCTCCGGTGCAAAGACATGACTGAAAGGCGTTTTCTCAGGCGCCACCACAGTGACCTGCAGCTTACGTTTGGTCATACTGAATGCTGTCTCCATACCTATGAAACTGGCCCCAATTACCACAACTTTTGCAGCATTTTTGGCGGCGGCTATAATCCGGTCGCAATCGTCAAAGGTTCTCAATGTGAAGACATTCTGCAGATCGGCACCGGGGATATTCAGCTTACGGGGTTCCCCGCCGGTTGTAATTAGCAGGCGGTCATATTTTATAGATTCTCCACTGGCAACGGAAACCTCCCTTTTTTTTATATCTATTCCGGTGACATGCTTCTTGCGCAGAACCTCTATTCCGTATTTGTTATAAAAATCGTCATCCCTGATCGGCATCCATTCATCTTTAGCGTCGCCCTGCAGGTAATCCTTGCTTAGATTGGGACGGTCGTAGGGCATTCTGTCCTCATGGGTGAGCATGATAATCTCTCCCTTGAAACCATCCTCGCGAAGGGTCTGCGCAGCCATGGAGCCGGCCGCACCTGCGCCGATTATTACAAAGCTGCGGTTCTCGCTCTGGGGATCATAGCTAACCATATCCGGAGTACGGCTGCCTTTGAATTCCTTCGGAATCATGACATAAATATCATCGCCGTCAACTTCAACCTCAAACGAAGATAGTGAATCCCGCGAGGGAGGCTCCTCAAGATCACCCGATTTGGCATTGTAGCAGGCATGATGCCAGGGACAGACAATCCGCTCTCCGCTCAGAATACCGCGGTCCAATGGTGCACCGTAATGAGGACAGGCGGCCCCGGTGGCATAAAACTCACCGTCTATTTTGCTCAAAAGTATTTTATTGCCGTCGCCCACCTCAAACGACTTCATTTGCCCCTCTTCTAAATCACCCACTCTGGCGACTTTCACCTTTTTATCACTCATGATAGTCCTCTTCAGCTTAATTTAGCTTAATTGCGAAATAATTGCATGGCAGAAGGCCGGAAGATCGCCCGGGTTGCGTGAGGTAACTATGTTGTCGTCAACAACAACCTCTTCATCAACCCATTCCGCACCCGCATTGACAAGATCATCCTTAATGGAATAAAAGCTGGTCATTTTTTTGCCTTCCAGGATTCCGGCCGATGCCAGCATCCATCCGGCATGGCAGATTGCCGCAACCACTTTCCCCTTCTCATGCATTCTCTTAACGAACTCCACCATTCCGGGGGTACGCCGCATATGATCGGGAGAATAGCCACCGGGAATAATAAGGGCATCGAAATCATCGGCTTTGGCTTCTGTCACAGAAATATCCGATTTTCCGGGGATGCCGTGCTTGCCACTAAATGAACCAGTCTTTGGTCCGACAACAGTAACTTCCGCCCCCTCTTCGGTCATTCTGATTTTGGGATACCAGAATTCAAGATCCTCATAGATATTATCTATGAAAATAGCGATTTTCTTTCCATCCAAACTCATAAATCAGCCTCCTTTTTTGTTTGAACAGTGAAAGGATTTTTAGAATTAACCGATCAGCTTTGCATTCAAGCTGATCTTCACTCCTGCCAGGGCTTGTGAAACCGGGCAGTTCTCTTTGGCTTTCTCGGCCAGTTCGGCGAACTTGTCATTATCAATATCCAGAACATCGCCTTCGGTCGTCAATTCTGAAGAGATTATTTTGAAACCCTGATCCTGCTTTTCCAGCGTCACTTTGGCAACCGTGTCGATCTTTTCCGGCTGAAAACCTGCGTCTTCAAGCAGTTTGGCAAGCGCCATGGAAAAGCATCCCGCATGTGCCGCTCCAATCAGTTCTTCGGGATTGGTGCCGATATCATCGGCAAATCTCGATCCAGCAGAATATGATCCGATGTAGGCTCCAGTACCGAGCTTCATCTTGCCTTTGCCTTCTTTCAGGGTTCCCTCCCACACAGCATTGGCGTTGCGTACAGGCATATTATTAAACTCCTATTTTTCAAGTAATAAAATCAAAAACTACAAAAATCCATAGACTCTCTGCTATTGAAATTCTGGCCTCCAGCCATTGCGGATGCAGTTATCGCCGCATTGCCGCTCGCCGAATTCCATAAACAAGAAAAAATCCTATGATCAGAGTGAAACCTCCAACTATAAAAGCAGCCGCGATAGGATCAATCGCTGTATTCAGAAGCGCATAGAAGGCCAAGAGAATCACGGCTGCGCCTGCTAATAGTACCAGCATAGCGGCAGCAAGAAACACGAGATAGGAAACCAGCGACAGGATATTCAGTCTGAAGGCCCTCACCTCGGATTCCAGCAGTTCAACAACAGAGAGAATAAACTCTGCAATAAACCGCATAATCTATCTCCTGTCGAATATTTTGCCCATCAAGAAGCCGGCGACAAATATCCATAAAGCCGATGTCAATGGGCGATTCTGAATTTGCTCACGTCCCATGTTCAGATATCTCTCGCTCTGATCGCGAACTGTATCATAGGCGTCAGTGGCATATCTGGTAGCGCGATCCTCGATATCGCTGGCGGTTCTCCAGACTTTTTCCTTGGCACCGGTAGCTTTCGATACTGTCAGGTCTTTTACCGAACCTGTCAGGTCTCTCAAGTCTTTCCGCAAAGAATCCAGATCTTTCTTGAGTTTATCCACTTCTTTCATAGTAACATCTCCTTCCCCTGCTTTTTCTATTTCCTGTTTGGTCTCTTCGATTTTTTTCTCGATATTTTTTTCTTCTTCAGCCATAACATTCACCCTTCCTTTGGTTTTTAATAGAAGTTTTTTATATATAGGGACCTTTTCCGGCGGCTCTTCATAATGCCTCCTGACAAAATCGCGCAAATCGCCGCGCGGCATTCGCCGCCTGCGGCGGGCGAGCTCCGGAAAAGCTATTTCCTTGAAAATTTTTACCGCCAAATTCTCCAAAGCGCTCATGAAACTGCTCTTAACCTTTATTTACTACTACTTCTTCTTCCTGCTCAGCAAGCCGGAAATAATAAGCTCCACGGCATCATCTTCCGACAATCCGCGCGACATAAGCGTTTCCAGCTGCTTGTTATCGACACTTCCGATGGCCGCCTCGTGGGTGATATGGGCTTTGGGATGTTCGACCTTGACTATCGGTATGGCCGAGACAATCCCATTGTCCTGTACAATCTCGCTGCAATCTACATGACCCCGTGCATAGGCCGCGGTGGCTGTCAATTCATTATATACTTCGGCCCGTGCATTCTCCCGCACCGCAATCTTTGAGGTCAAAACACCTTTGGAATGTTCACCCACAAGATGTCCGATCTCCTTTACTTTTATAACGTCATCAGCCCTTCCACTGATCCGGGTATTCATATCTAAAATGCTCTCAGCCTGACAGGTGGCCTCATAATCAATCTCCATCAGCCCGACCCTGCCGCGGATAAGTTCAAATTCAGTCTTGAAACTTGCGCCTTTGCCTACCTCGACTTTAGCATTGGGATAGACCTTTACCCCTCCTTTGGGGCTGTGAACATGCCGTTCAAAATAAGAATACTCAGACCCCTCGCCGATACGAATCTGGCCATGCATTATATGCTGGACATCAATGGCATATGGAAAAACACAATGCGATAAAAGTGAGATCCTGGCATTTTTACCTATTGTTACATCCATGATGATTCTCTGCACCCCTTTCTCGGGGTACATGCCGAAGCATAGATGCACCTGTTTTTCCAGCACCACATTATCATCCAGATGCATAACCGCCCTGATTCCGTCTTCGAGTTCATCTACATCCATATGTAATCCCGGAACCAGATGCTGCCCAAGAACTTTATTATGATCTATCACCAGATGAGCAACGTTCGGATCTTCGAGCTCATGCGGATCCGAATTTATCTTCTCATAGAGGTCATTAATAGTCAGATCTGCGCTCATACACGTCCTCCTGATCTGGCCATCCTGGGAATATTTTTATGCGGGCAGGGGATACATTTGTCTTCAAAATAACTTCTAATCTTTGAAACCGCACCCTTGTCCACGATCGTACCGTTACACATCAGAAATGCATGCTCCGCCTGGTTCAATACCGCCAAGCTGTGAGTAATCATAATCACAGTTGTTCCTTTGGCTTTAAGGACCCTTACAGCCTCAAATATTCGTTCGATGGATTCTATGTCTATGCCTGAATCCGGCTCATCCAGAAGCGCCACTTCCGGTTCCATAGCCAGGATAGAGGCCAATTCGACCTTTTTCCGCTCACCGCCGCTGAGGGTTTTGTCGACGGCCCTCATAAAATATTCATCGGAATCAAGTCCGACCTCATCCAGCGTTCTCTTGAGATTATCGACACTTTTGTCCCTGGCAGAGGACCTTATAAAATCCCGGATTGTCAGCCCTTCGAAACGGGCCGGTTCCTGCCAGGCCAGGGTAATCCGCCTTCCTGCACGCTCATTGATATCCAGATCCTTGATAGATTCGCCTTTGAAAATGATATCGCCTTCAAAGTCGCGATAGCCGGAAAGGCCCATGATGGTGGCAGCCAGGGTGGATTTGCCGGCGCCATTGGGTCCAACCACCGCATGCACATGCCCTTCCCAGAAATCAATATCGAGTTTATTGAGAATCCGGCTGCCGTCAAGGGTCAGGCTCAATTTTTTAACTTCAAGAACTCCCATCACCATCTTCCTGTCTTACAATTTGATGCATACACAAATGCTGCTCCAGGTTTCTTAACTATCAATAGCGGTATATAGCTGCCGCCGGATTCTCATCCGGCATATCGTCTTCTTCCATTATATATACCGCACCGTTAGATAATATAGTCTTAATCGCGGCAAAATCCAACAAATCTTCCGACCCCGGTTCTTCCTTTTCATAGATGGTAATTCTATCTTCCTCCGGTTCATAGCTCCCCAGAATCTGCTGTCCTTTCTTCAAAAAGAGGCATTCGACACGATTGCCATAAGCGGCTTTGATTATCTGTTCCACATTATTCGAAGCCTTGCCGGTTCCGAGGATTTCTTTATACTTTTTAATGTAATTCTTGCGTTCCCGGTCGAAATAGGGCTCCACCTCTTTCCAGGCCAATGCATGAATCTCCTTTTCTCTCAGGTCGTCAGGATTCTTTCGAACCTCATTGTCCAGAAGCCTGCTATATGAATTGGCTTCACGGTACATGGGAATATAATGTTCATAACCCACCAGTATAAGAGGTTCCTGACGTCCCGCTATAATCTTGTCTATCCCATTCTCGATTGACTTGAAAAAGCGTGAGATATATTCCTTCTTCGCCGCATCGTCCATGCCGACGCCATGACCATGGTACATGGCGCTGCGCTTGCCCTGTTTGCCGCCGCCTCCTGCATCTCCGGTTCCGGTATGATACTGCAGCTGTTTTTCCGGATCCTCATACTTCATAAACTCCTCAAAACTGACGGGCATATCTTCCAGTTCATATTCATTAATCGAATGCTTTGTAGCCTCAAACAGACGGCTCTGTTTCTGACTCAGGGCGAGCACGAAGAAACGTCCGTCGTTTACAAACAGCGGCAGAACACGCTTTAAATGATGGCGGTGGGAGACTATCGCCGCCTCGTCGAATGATACCGGCAGACGATATATATGAGACTCCTGTTTACTCAGAAACACCGCCAGGCCGTCACTCTGATGATTCCAGAAATCGGGGCTGCCCAGAAGAGCCTCGGCCGGGCNNCCTCCCGACCCGTACGATGTGTGGGCATATAAATTGAAATGCAGGGCTTTTCCTGACAATTCGCCAGCAACTTTAACTCATTTATGTCAAGCAATTCCATAAAACTCAAATCCTCCTATTTTTAGTATGGTTTCCAAAATTACTTTTCGCTTTTTCCAACTGATTTATAAATCTGACCGGCTACCCAGGGAATCAAACTCATTGGAAGAATCAAGGCCCAGCGTTTTAGATCCAATGGTACCACTTTTATGATTTCAGCCGGTCCGGGAATATACACGACCGACAACAATATTACTGTACATAAGAACAACGCTCCCCAGACATAAACGTTCCTTGTTATTTCGTTGTTAATAAAGCCGCTACGCATATCACGCATATTGAAAACATGCCATAGACGGGCAAACGCCAGGGTCAGGAATGACACGGTCACAGCCTCCCCTGTATCGAGCTTTAGCCAGTGGATAGCAATTGCAAATGCTGCCAGCACCGACGCTGCGATAAGCACGCCAAAGGCTCCGATAAAGCCCCAATGATTCCATCCGATCACCGGTTCATCGGCGGGACGCGGCTTGCGGTTCATGATGCGCGGATCACCTTCGCCGACTCCCAAAGCCAGGGCCGGAAATACATCCAGCACAAGATTAAGGAACAGTATCTGCAAGGGCAGTAGAGGCAAAGGTGCATTTGCCAGAGATGCCGCCCCTACCGCAATTATTTCACTGGCATTTCCGGACAGAAGATAAATCACAAATTTGCGGATATTATTAAAAATGACCCGTCCCTGCTGAACCGCTGCCACTATTGTCGAGAAAGCGTCGTCTTTCAGAACCATATCCGCAGCCTCGCGTGCCACCTGGGTCCCGCGCTTGCCCATGGCAATACCGATATCTGCCTTCTTCAGGGCCGGGGCATCATTGACCCCGTCACCCGTCATTGCCACGATAGAGTTATTGTCCTGGTGAATCGAGATTAGATCCAGTTTCTGACGGGGACTGACCCGCGCGAATATGGAAGTATTTATTATTTTCTCCTTATCGCTTTCTGAAAGACTATCTACATCATGCAGGTGACGGCTTTTCATGACTTCAGCATTGCCATCCCTGACCAGGCCAACCTGCTCACCTACATTTCTGGCCGTGACCTCCTGATCGCCGGTGACCATTATAACCCTGACCCCGGCCTTATGGCAGACTTCAATCGAATCCTTCACATCCTCACGGGGAGGATCCATGAACCCCATCAATCCTATTAGAGTCAAGTCATCGTAGGGATTTGCTTCTACACTATCTGCTTCCTTGAATGCCAGGGCCAATACTCTCAATCCATCCTCGGCCATTTCATTATTCAACTCTTCCCATCTATCCGGATCATCAAGCTCTCCAATCTCATCAATTTCCATCACCTTNNTTCCATCACCTTGCTGCAAACTTCAAATATGCTTTCGGGAGCACCTTTAACCGACACCATGTAGCCGCCATCAATGCGATTGAATGTGGCCATCATCTTAGTATCGGGATCGAACGCCTCCTCGCGATCTTCAGGCATTTTCTCCAGCAACTCAGGACGTCTGTAATCAAGCTTATTGGCAGCCTCCAGGATCGCCACCTCTATTGGATCGCCTATATGATTTCCATTATCGGGATTTTCCGCTTTGGAGAGGGAGGCATTATTGCACAGCACCCCCGCAAGCAGAGCTTTCTTGAGAGCTTCCGGGGGCTCATCGATCTGTCCGTCCGGACCTTCGAAGTGATCCTCAGTAATTTTTATTTCAACTGACCCAAGTATTAATTTTGTAACCGTCATCTCATTTTCTGTCAACGTTCCGGTTTTGTCGGTACAGATTATATTGGTGGCACCCAGAGTCTCGACCGAGGCCAATCGGTTGACCAGGGCATTTCGTTTAGCCATGCGCATCATCCCCCGTGCCAGGGCGATGGTGGCTACAATCGGAAGCCCCTCAGGGATCGCTGCAACCGCTAATGCCACAGAGGTTTCGACCATCAGCAGAAGTTCCTTGCCGCGCAAGATTCCCATTGCGGCTACAACTGCCGCAACCGCCATAGTTACCCAGATTAAGCTGCGGCCAAGACGGTTCAGGCGCTTCTCCAGCGGGGTCAAATCCTCCTCCGCTGCTTCCACCAATTCTGATATTTCTCCCAGTTCGGTATTCATGCCTGTGGCAACCACTATTCCCTCACCAGATCCACGGCTGACAGCAGTACCCTTGTAAACCATGTTTGACCTTTCAGCCAAAGGTACGTCCTCGTCAAGCTTATCAACCTGCTTGGGCACCGGCATTGATTCACCGGTCAACGCAGATTCATTCATCAGCAGCTTATTAGCCTCCCGCAAGCGCACATCCGCCGTGACTATATCGCCCCCTTCCAGAATGACAATGTCCCCGGGCACAATCTCCCGGGCATTTATATTCCTTGCCTCACCATCCCGCCTGACCTTGGCGGTAACTTTACTCATTTCCCGCAGACTTTCCATCGATTTGACGGCCTTTAGTTCGGTAAAAAATCCAATCAGGGCATTTATCAATATCGCACCCGCTACTGCAAAGCCTTGGACAGTCTCCCCGAACAGGAATGATAAGGCAGAAGCAATAGCCAGTATCAGTATCACCAAGCTCTTGAACTGATCGATTAAAATTGTCCAGATGCTCTTCTTTTCTACTTCACGAAGCAGGTTCTTGCCGAATTTGCTCTGCCGCTTAGCGGCTTCTGATGATGAGAGGCCCTTATTCGGGTCCACACCATGCTCTTTCTGCAAATCTCCAGCCTCGAGCGTCCAGGGCTTCCGGCTTTCTTCTCTGCTTTTGACTTCAGACTTAGTATTTGCCATAAACATGTATTATTCGGTAATCTCGCTGCCGATTCTCTGGCTCCTCAGGGTATAACTTGTCTCGAATGAATTGAAAAGGTCGAGATAGTTTTCCAGATAACGGCTCAAAAGATATCTGTCCTTTACCGTTTCCCTCGCTTTCCGACCCATTTCATCACGCAATTTATCGTCCTTTAGAAGCTTGAGGATTCGATCAGCTGTCTCATCTACCGTATCTACCAGGAAACCGTTCTCACCATCCTGGATCTGTTTTTTGATTCCGCCGACATTTCCCCCCACAACCGGAGTTCCCTTCCACATAGCCTCAGTGACCGTCAGGCCAAATCCTTCCCGCTTTGATTTCTGGACAACTACCGATGCCTTTGTCTGCAAGGCGTTCACCAGTGCGGTATCCTGGCGGCTCATGATGATAATTCGGTCCTCCTGACATTCCAGAAGTGACTCATAGACGTCCTTACCTTCGGGATCATCGGTTGCGATATTTCCCAGCAGCACCAGTGTGCAGTCGACCTCTTCCCGGACCTTCTTATAAGCCGCAATAACCCCTTCCGGGTCTTTCCACCTGTCAAAACGGGAGATCTGGGCAATCAATGGGAGATCGGTTGGTATATCATAATGATCCAGCCGTTCCTGCATCTCATCCTCGGTCATTTCTTTATTGGTGACATTGAACGGATCTATAGCAGGCTGGAAGAAAAGCTGAGGCGTATTCAACTCTTGCTGATATTCTTTCAAAGTCAGGATTACGGTATCGTACCTTTCCACAAAGGACTTGATATATTCCCACAGCTCCTGGTTTGGACTGGTCAGATCGATATGACAACGCCAGATCCATGGACCCCGTTTGGTATAGTGCATAATCATTGGCAAAGGCTGGGGATCATGTATAATGACGAGGTCGTGATCGAGATGATTGCGCACCGCGTTTTCATAGATGACCGATTCGTAGACATACTTCTTCTGGTCGGTCAAATTAATGTCCGCCCCCTGCAGGGCATTGTGCATCTTCTTGGTCACGCTGAAGAAGTCCGGTGAACCCTGGATAACTCTCCATCCTGTTTTAATTCCAACGCTGTTCATCAGCAGGATGAATGAGGACAACAGGCCTGCCACACCGCCCCCGTAATACGTGGCATTAATATTGGCCACATGGAAGTCCTGAAGAGAGGCAGCTTTTTTCCAGATACGTTCAATGGCCTCAGAACCTATAAAATCCTCATAGTCATTTATGGAATGTATCTCATATTCTTTCATCTTCTTTATTCCTTTCTGCTTACGGGGAATCCTCTGAAGAAATCTGTTTGAATAATCTTTCGGTGTCATCCTTGCGGCATAATTCCGTTCCGGGAGTCATCACAGCTGCGGCGCCTGCGGCCACTCCGAATCTAACCGCCTGGTCTTTTTTTTCGCCGCGTGCCAGAGCCAGCACTATCCCGGCCATCATGGAATCGCCCGCTCCCACCTTGCTCCTGATTGGCACTGTGGGAGAACGGAAGTGCCTGCCTCCCTCCTCTGAGACGACTATGGCCCCGGCTGATCCCAGGGTGATAACCACCAGACTGCATCCGCATTCATCCAGGATTCTACGGGCGGCACCTATTGTCTCTTCCTCGGAATCGAGCTCTTCATCATGGATGTCATTGAACTCGCG
>JAABVY010000080.1 GCA_011777135.1 Candidatus Zixiibacteriota bacterium
GTATCAAAGGCAAAAACATTAAAAGTTCAGAAAAATTTATCGCCACCGAATACACCCCCGCCGAGGCCTTGCCCAGATAATAATTCATTATCAGCAAGTCCAGACGAGTGGCAATCATATTGGTGATATTTCCAATCTGACCCTTGGTCCCGAAAGCAAGCATGCTCTTCTGAATCTCTCGATTAAGAGATAGTCCCAGGGTCAGTCCGAGATGCTTCTTCCAATATATCAGCACAGTGACTACGGTAATAAAGAAAGCGCAGGAATATGCCAGAAGGACACTGTCGCTTCTGGGCATGATCCAGATTACAATAATCGCAACCAGGACCGCATAAGTGATACTATTTTGAAGCGAAAACCTGTTGCCTTTGCGAATTTCCCCGCGGCCGTTAAAAACTCCCAGCTGAAATGACATCAGCCGATCCAGGGGAGCCATAATGAAAACAAGCGCCAGAAGCTCGAAGCGTATCTCCCCGAATAAAGGCATGGCCAGGTATGTGAGCGGCAGCCAGAAGATGACAGCAAATATAGAGGAAACCAAAAGGAAGGCGCAGCCGTTATACCAGATTCGCTTTAGATCATACCTCCCTCTTCCCAAAAAATATATGATGGAGCGCTCGAATCCGAGGCCAATGAGCATGCCTGTGATTGCGAAAAGGAACATGGCTATCTGCAGTTCACCCTTGGCCCCCGGACCCAGAAAACGTGCTATGATGACCTGAACCCCGAGGGCAAACAGATAGCCAAAAACGCGGACGATTAGTGTATGAACGCTATCTTTAAAAAACAAAGCAGGTTGCTTTCGGATAGGTTGCTTCTATTTGAAAAACGCGGTGATTACCTCGACCACGTAATTCCTTTCATCATCCCTGAGATCAGGATATATGGGAATCGACAGCACTTCCCTGGAAGCCCCGGGTGCGACCTCATAATCATCATCCGTGCAGCCCAGATATTTATAGCATTCCTGGGCATGCAGCGGAAGCGGATAATAGATTGCACACCCGATGTCATGATTCTGAAGGTGCTTGACTAATTCGTCCCGCCTGTCGGTAGCGATCGTATATTGATTGTAGATATGATAATTGTGTTCGAGCTCAACCGGCCTCTTAAGCGGCAAATCTTTCAACGCTTCGTTATAGAAGGCCGCATTTTTTCTGCGCGCCTCGGTCCATTGATCCAGATATTTAAGTTTGACCGACAGTATTGCCGCCTGCAGGGTATCCAGCCTTGAATTATAGCCGATGTATGAATGATAGTATTT
The DNA here is from genome assembly GCA_011777135.1 of Candidatus Zixiibacteriota bacterium. Taxonomy (GTDB): domain Bacteria; phylum Zixibacteria; class MSB-5A5; order JAABVY01; family JAABVY01; genus JAABVY01. Next base: position 1,265 of record JAABVY010000080.1, read on the forward strand.
TGGATGGGCGCCATGATCGCGAAGACTTTTCATAAATGTCTGCTTATCCATATAGTCCGATACTATCATGCCTGCATCACCGGCAGCACCCAAATTCTTTGAAGGGAAAAATGAAAAACAGCCAAAAGCGCCCATGGTGCCTGCTTTCCTGTTCTTATATTTAGCGCCAATGGCCTGGGCGGCATCCTCGACCACCATAATGTCGTTATCTTTTGCGATCTGCAGGACAGGATCCATATCCGCACACTGGCCGAAGATATGTACCGGCATGATCACCCGGGTCTTTTCGCTGACAGCCTTTTTGACTTCTTCCGGCTTGAGATTGTAGGTATCCGGATCGATATCGACAAAGACCGGTGTAGCTCCCAGCCGCGAGATTACTCCCGCTGAAGCAAAAAACGAAAAGGTCGAGGTAATCACCTCATCCCCGGCCTTTACACCGCAGGCCCGCAGAGCAATAAGCAAAGCGTCGGTACCGGAGGCTACCCCGACAGCATACTTAGTTCCGCAATAACGGGCGGCCTCCTCCTCAAATTTTTCTACCTCCGGGCCCATTATAAATCTGGTATGATCCAGAACTTTATGCACAGCTTGATTTATTTCAGATTTGATCGCGTTATATTGTCTGGTCAGATCTAAAAGCGGGACTTCCATATTCCTCCTAAATTTCAGGTCGTGCGACTGTATGTCAGGACTTGCGTCTCTTGAATCCAAACAGGTCTTTCTTCAGCGTACTGAATATAACCGATATGTCCTTATAACGCTCGGGATTTGATATTTTATAATCCCGCCATCTATCATGTGCCACAGCATAAACAATTGAAAATACAAAACTCAATATCATTGCAGTAACAACTATATAGATCCTTTTGGGTTTGAACTTATTCGTGGGAGGAACCGCCCAATCCAGAACCGAGATTGTGGGCATGTCCTTGGCCTCCATGATCTTGGCCTGCTCCAGCTGAGTATTGAGGACCTCATGCAGTGATTCCTCGCGTTTTAGATTCCGAACCAGCTGCATATATCTCAGGCTGATTTCCGGAATCTCCGAAAAGGGGATGGCGAGAAAGGCGGCGGATGTATCATCAGACATGGCGCTGCCTTCCTGGAGTTCCCTTAACCTTTTCTCTATTTCCGAAATTTTGTATCGCAGGTTGATCACATCAGGATGGTCAGGTGAATGAGATTTTTCCATTACCTTGAGATTAATCTTGTCCAGCGTAAGCTGGCTGTAAAGCTCGGCTGCAGCATTTATGGAAGCTGCCGTCTGCTCGTCCAGCGAAACTGCTTTGTGGGTGCGCTGAAATTCCTGCAGAGCTGTTTCCGCCTCGCGGAGGTTCACCTCGTTTTTCTCCAGTTCTTCCAATATAAATCTTTTCAATTCAGTGGCCTTTTGCACCGTGGTCATGCGGTTTATATTATCAAGCTGGCGGACTATCGAATTGGCCACGCTTGCCGCGAGCTCCGGGTCCTTCTCCTCATACGAGATATCTATGATTCCGTCCGCGCGCACATGTACATCCATCTGCTTCCGCAGAATTCCTATGGCGCTGCGTTTCTTTTCAACTTCGTAGACGTCAACCAGATCCATCTCCTCCACAGCTCTCTCGGCAACAGTTCTGCTCTCGGCTATGGAGGCAAGGAGGTCGGACGGCGACGCCATAACGGGTAAAGCGAAGCCGGTTCCGCTCAGGGCCAGGCTCTTGAGTCCCATTGAAACAGCCAGCTCGCTTAGAGATTCGCTTTTTTCGGGAGGCAGGATCACAGCGGTCGCCTTATACCATTTGGGCAGCAATAGACTTATAACAACTGCCGCAAGCGTCACAACGAAGACATTGATCAGGATGAGCCCTCTGTGCTCCACCAATGATCGTAATACTATAAGAAAACTGTTCTTTTTTTCCGCCATAATGATTATTCGAGAACCTGGTCAATTACTATATAAACGGTTGCCAGATTTGCCAGGAAAAGTCCAACATCCTTGGTAACCTGCCACCAGTCGATATCTTTTTTCTCGGGCACAAGAATCTCATCCCCCACCTCAATTTTGACTTTGGAAGAGGGTTTGAGTATTGCTCCCGAGGCGCCCTTTATGATTCTGATTTTTCCCCTGTCAGCGCTTTTCGTAATGCCGCCTGCCTTGTTCAGATAATATTTCACATCAGCCCCGGACCTGTAAGTCAAGAGGCCGGGCTTGAGAACACGTCCCATAATCCTCACTGTCAAAGACTTTTTGGGGATTATTATGCTATCCTGATCTTTCAGGGTAACATCAAGAGCTGGATTATGGTTGCTGAACAACTCTTCGAAGTCGATAGAAACTCTTCCCTGCTGGGGATCACTCTTGAGCAAGAGATATTCACGTTCTATGTCGGACAGCTGATCAATCGACAGCTTTAGTTGACGATCCAGCTCGGTATCGCGGATGGCCTCAAACCCGGACCGATACATCCTGGCCTCGGGTAACGAAGCATCTTCGGTAAATCCCCCAGACCATGCTATTACTTCGGTAAGAGTGGTAGTATCCTCTTTGATCGCATATACACCCGGGTAACGCACCTCGCCTTCGATAATAACCTGAGCTTTGCGGTGAAAATCCGGTATCGAGCGGATAAAAATGCGGTCATCAGGCATTAATATCATATTGCCGGCGTGGCCGGGATCGTCCAGTATGGCTTGCAGGGGAATATTCAATGTTATGCTGGAGTCGCCCGCTTCATCAAATCTCACCAGACTGGCAGTACTGAGATTCGCATCAAGCGTGGTACCACCAGCAAGCATAATCAGGTCATTAATTGTCTCGCCGCTGATATACTCATATTCTCCGGGCAACTTCACCGCACCATAGATCTCGACCAATCCAACCTCCTCCCTTCTGGGAGGAACAAAAACCTTGTCGCCTTCAAGCAGATAAGGATTGGCATCGTTATCACCGGCGCGTGCATAGCTCAGTAAATCCGCCAGCATAACGCGACCATTTCTTATGACCCGGATGTTCCGCTCGGAACCATTCTCCGTGAGTCCGCCTGCAAGCTGTATGGCCTCGGATATCCTGTCCATGGAGGTAACTGTGTAGATTCCCGGCACGATTACCTCGCCGTCGACAGAGACTTTGAGCTTCCTTAGCTTGGAGAGTGTAACCGAAATCTCCACATTTCGGTAACGTCTGCCGAGCGCATTCAGAATCTTCTCCTTTGCTTCCTTCAATGTAACCTGTCCCAGATTAACCTCCCCGAATTCGGGGATTAATGCTGAACCTTCAGGAGTAATAATTATGCGATTTTCACGGGTGTAGCCGCCGTAGAAAAAGATGGTCAATTCATCACCGGGACCCACAATATATTGTTCGGGATCAATAATTCGATCCTGTGCGCTCACATCACGGGCCCTCAAGGATTCAGAAACCTGTTCACGGATACGGGCTTCTTTTTGATTTTCGAACTCAGTCTGATCGACCTGAGCCGTGGATGTGACCACCATAAGGAGCCATAAGATAATGATTTTGAGGGAGATATTCAATTTCATGTCACGGCACTTTTCATAATTATTAATCAGCAATGATATATTCCCGCAGGATTTTTGTCAAGTTAATTAAAACCAACAGATTGCGAATATAACTCTGACTATAATTGATAAAATTCCCAATTTGGAAAGTTCCAGGAGATAGAGATTCTGATGATCAGAAGAAAGCCCCGTTTATTATCCGAGCACGGCCATAATGAAACCTCTTTTAATCTAATCATTTCTGCATGGCGTCGATCTTTTCGCGGAATTCCTTGATATACTCATGAGCCATGTCTCTGTCTCTCGATTCGGAATAGATATGAAACAGATCTTTCTCCCTATCCGGCGCGATCAGCACCCATCCTCCATCCCGCATGACCCGGATACCATCGACCAGTTGACGATCCTCCTCCGCTGTATGAGTAATGAGGTTGCGCATCACCTGACCCTTTTTGCGCCAGTTGCAGGGCACATCCTCACTAAGGTAAACAAGATCAGAGAACTTCTTGCGAAGCCCGGAGAATCGCTGATCCGTACGTGCCAGAAGTTCCAGTATCTTTGCAGTGGAAAACATGGCATCCGCGCCGAGCTGGAAGCCGGGAAATATAAATCCGCCCCTGGTACCCCCGACGAAATCAACATCCATGCTGGTCTTTGCATTCATCATCGCCTGGTGGTCGTTTCTGACACGAATAACTTCCACTCCGTATTCAGAAGCGATCTCATCCACGCCCATGGAAGCCAGCACCGGCACCGCCATCTTTCTGGCCTGGTTAACCGACAGGAACAGGTCGGTCACCAGCAATAGGAGCAGTTGTTCGGCTATCTCCATCCCTTCCTCGTCAACAATCCTGATCTTCTCAGCGTTGTTATCCAGCATGATTCCCAGGTTTGCTCCAAGGGATTTGACAATCACTGACAAGGTTTTCATGGCGAAATTTTTCTCTTCGCGGGAGATGGAGACTTTGGAGGGGTCGATATAGGCATTCAGAGAAATCACTTCGCAGCCCAGTTCCCCAAAAATGGCCGGGAATATATCCACCGCGCCGCCATGGGCGTAGTCGACCACAATTTTGAAATCAGCCGCCCGTATGGCCTCGACATCGATATATTTCAAGAATTGCTCCCGGTAGGACTCGAGTATGCGGACAGGATATTCTATAGTTCCGACCTCATCGATCCGGGCCCGCCTGAAATCCTCACGCACAAACAGCCTCTCCAGTGATTTCGCTTTAGAGGTCGCAATGTCCTGGCCATCTTCGGAGAAGAAGATGATATCCTGCAATTCCTTGCGATATGGTGTGTGGCGGATATGCACTCCTCCCGCATGTCTTCCGGTGTAAAGTTCGAACCTGACCACCGGAATCGGGAGAGTCTGCAGATCCCTTACATTGATACCGGCCGATATCAAGCCTGACCCAAAAGCGCGCTGGATCATCCTGGAGGAAAGCGAGACATCCCGTGAATAAACAACCGAACTGCCGGCTCCCAGCATGGCGCCGTAGGCAGCTCCCAGCTTGGCCGCAAATTCCGGAGTTATTTCCAGATTGCCCAGGCCGGTAACTTTAGCATCGGTGAAAAGCTCGCGGTTCCATTTTTCACCCCAGACCAGGCTGGTCGACAGGACCGCGCCATTTTCGACTTCTTTCTTGGGCCATATTTTAACGTTGGGAGAAATCGAGACCTCGTCACCAAGGGTGGCACCTTCCGAGACTATAGCATTTTCGTATATTTTTGCCCGCGCACCGACACGGGTCTCGTTCATCAAAAGCGCCTGCGTAATCTCGGCTTGCTCGCTGATAACCGAGTCTTTCCAGATAATCGAGTTTGAAATTTTGGATTTGGCCCCTATGATGCAGTTGTCACCAATAATAGAATTCACAATTTTGCAGTCTGGCTCTATGCTGACCTTATCGCCCAGGATAACCACGCCTTCGTATTTCACAGATTCATCGACATTCTGATTCTTGCCGATCCAGAGTATGGAGCCGTCATGCTTGAGCATGTTATAGCCCAGGTCGATTATGACCTCGCCCCTGAGTATATCCTGGTGCGCATTTGTATATTCACCAACATTACCGATATCCCGCCAGTAACCCTGAATATTACAGCCATAGAGGCCTTGCTTTTCCTGCAGCATCTTTGGGAATAAGTCTTTGGAGAAGTCGTAAAATTCTTTATTGGGGATTTGCTTTGTCACCTGCGGCTCGAGGACATAAATACCGGTATTAATCTGATCCGAAAAAACCTCACCCCAGGTCGGCTTTTCGAGGAAGCGGGTAATTTTACCATCATGATCCGTTATAACCACACCGTAGGATAATGGATTTTCCATCTGGGTCAGGACCATGGTCGCATCGGCTTTGCGATCTTCATGGAATGAAATGACCGAAGAGAGATCGAAATCTGTAAGCACATCCCCCGATATGATCAAAATTCTTTCATCTTCAAAAAAATCCTCATAGGCATTTCGAACCGACCCGGCAGTGCCGAAATCGTCCTCGGCCAGCTTGTAGTGCATCTTCACCCCAAAATCCGATCCGTCACCAAAATAATCGGTAATTGCCTCGGGCTGGAAATAGAGAAGCGATAAAATTTCATCAAAGCCGTACTTCTTGAGCAGATTAACTACATGCTCCATCATCGGCTTATTGGCTACCGGAACCATGGGCTTGGGAACTCCAAGCGTTAATGGGCGCAGGCGTGTTCCGAACCCCCCTGCCATTATTATCGCTTTCATAATGTTACCCTCTCGACTTTGCTCCCTTGTTGCGGGCAGAATTTAAGGTCTCTATTAACTTATCCCTGACTTCAAAAAGATCCTGATATTCGATATACTCGCGCTCCTCCTGCTCCAGGAATCTGGCCAGATCATCCTTGGCAAATATCAGATCA
>JAABVY010000126.1:0-1376 GCA_011777135.1 Candidatus Zixiibacteriota bacterium
GATTCAGGCCGTCTTCGTAGACCGCATCCCAGTACTGGCCCTTGGGAATACCCTCGGCATACCTTTTTCTGAAAATCGACTCGTTTTCCAGTACCAGAACGGCAGTATCGAACATAGCCATCGGATGGGAGGTCTTGGGCATAGCTTTCAGGACATCCCAGACATACCCCGGCACCTCGCCGCGCTTCTTGTACTCTGCCTGCAAATCCTTGACATCTTCATCTGTCGGCATATCGCCGGCCAGAAGCAGGAAGAAGATTTCTTCCGGGAGCTTGTCGGTCAACTCAAGGATAGGGGTGCCGCGTATAATTAGACCCTTATCCGGCTCCACCAGCGAGGTATCGCAGATCATGCCCTTGACTCCGCGCATTCCGCCATATGCCTGCTGGACAGAAACGTCGGAAATCTTTACATCACCCTTTTCCTTCAGGATCTTTTTTATTTCCTCACCCCAAACGGGGATTTTGGAGGCAAATTTTTCCTTTAAACTTGCCATACTTCCTCCTCACATATTTTAGGTTAGAATTGGTTATCTTACATTCGCTCTTAAACTTTGCAATATAGTCACTCGCGCCTCAAAACGCAACCCTGTTGTGAAAGAATTCACAATAAATAAATTACCTGCCAGACTGTCAAGCATTATTTGACTCAATCGCATGGTTTTATCCGAAAATATAACCGCATCGATAAAGAGCTGCGATTAATTCAGATAAAGCCTTGCAAAATCATCAATCCGGATTATTTTAAGATAAATTTGACAAAGGGGATAAATTTTATGTCATGTACTTTTTGTAAAATTATCAACAAGGAAGCGGATGCCAGGGTCGAATATGAGGATGATGACACCCTGGTCATCCACGACAAGCATCCAGCGGCCCAGACTCATCTTCTGGTGATGCCCAAGAAACACTATGAGAAACTGATGGAAACTCCTCCGGGGGTGATGCCGAAATTATTTGAAGTTGTTCAAAAAGTGGCAAGCAAAAAGGGGATCGATAAAGACGGCTTTCGGGTGATCATTAATAATGGCCGCGGCGGCGGGCAGGTCATTCCGCATATCCATATTCATCTATTGGCGGGTGGAAGGCTGCCGGGATTCCATTAAACTCACGACTGCTTTAATTCATAGCGGTCGATCTTGCGGTATAACGTCGACGCATCGATACCGAGAATTTTAGCCGCCCGCGTCTTATTCCAGCCGGTCTGATTCAATACCCAGAATATATATGCCTTCTCGATCGATTCCAGAGTGGGAGATTCGCTCTGGTCGCCGGTTTTAACGGACTCCTGAACCTCCGGGACTGCGGATGGATGAGTCAGGGTTCGTCCGCTCACCTTGTCCGGCAGATCATCGGCGGTAATCTTATCGGAAGTCG
>JAABVY010000126.1:1441-1762 GCA_011777135.1 Candidatus Zixiibacteriota bacterium
AGTGTTCGACCAGCAGGAATATGTCGTCACGCCTCTCGCGCAGAGGCGGTATCTGGACCGTGAATACATTCAGACGATAGAACAAATCCTCGCGGAAGTGCTTGGCCATGACCTCTTCCTCGAGATTGGCATTGGTGGCCGCCACAAGGCGCACGTCTACCTTAAGGGACTGGGTCGATCCGACCGGCATGATCACCTGGTCATCCAGCACCCGAAGGAGTTTCATCTGAATAGCCGGCGAGGTATTGCCGATCTCATCCAGAAATAATGTCCCGGTATGCGCCGCTTTGAATACGCCGTCTTTGTCTTTTAATGCCCCGG
>JAABVY010000346.1 GCA_011777135.1 Candidatus Zixiibacteriota bacterium
CCCAGAGCGGCCATTCCGGCGGGCCTCTCTCCTGCACTGATATGGCCGTTGCCCTGTATTTTAATATCCTGAATTACGATCCAAATAGGCCGGATGATCCCGAGCGCGACCTCAATTTCTTCTCCATCGGGCATGTCAGCCCGCTGATATATTCAGTACTGGCGGAAGCCGGCTATTTTCCGCTTAAAGACCTGATGACATTCAGAGAATTCGGAAGCCATCTGGAAGGACATCCCAATTGCCTGCATACCCCGGGCATCGAGGTCTCGGCCGGATCTTTGGGCCAGGGTTTGTCAATCTCCTGCGGTGCGGCCTATGGCATCAAAATGGATGGAAGCGAACGGAATGTTTACTGCTTTATGGGTGACGGGGAGCAACAGGAAGGCTCGATATGGGAAGCGGTTATGTTCGCTGCTCATTACCGGCTCGATAATCTCTGCGCCCTGATCGATTACAATCACCGGCAAATCGACGGTGTAACTGAGGAAGTCATGAATATAGCCTCGCTGGCCGAGAAATATTGGTCATTCGGATGGAATGTCTATGAGATCGATGGGCATGATATGAGTGAAATTGTGGGAGCCTTGAAAGCCTCCTTCGAATATGTGGGCAAACCGTCGGTAATTATCGGCCATACCGTGATGGGTAAGNNACCAGGGAGAGAAAGCGCTGGCCCAACTTGGGACTTCGTATGCCGAATGGTCTGCGAGGCTTTTCAATGGTTGAGATGAAAAAAACTCGTGTAGGTTTCGGCCATGGTCTGGTGGATGCCGGCGAGAAATACCCAAATGTTGTGGTGCTGGTAGGTGATTTGCGCGATTCCACCAATGTCAACTTCTTTGCCGAGAAATTTCCGGAACGCTTTATTGAGGTCGGAATTGCAGAACAGAACATGGCCAATGTTGCCGCGGGATTATCGCTTACCGGGAAAATACCCTTCTTCACCACTTATGGCGCCTTCGCAACTTGCCGCTGCCTGGATATGCTCCGGGTCACCATCTGTTATTCCAATCTAAATGTCAAGATCGGCGGTGCCCATGGAGGTATTTCGGTTGGCCCGGATGGCGCCACCCACCAGGCCCTGGAGGAGATTTCGATCCTGCGCTCCCTTCCCAATATGAAAGTGATTGTCCCCTGTGATTATTACGAAACGCGCAAGGCGACATTAGCCGCGATAGATATCGACGGTCCTGTTTATATCCGCTTCGGACGTGAAAACGTCCCGGTTGTAACCAGCGAAGATAGTGTTTTTAAATTCGGTGAAGGGGTTTTATATCGTGACGGCGGGGATGCGGCCATACTGGCCTGCGGGGTCATGCTGTATGAGGCGTTGGAGGCTGCCGGAGAACTGGAAAAGGAAGGCATTGATGCCCGGGTCATAAATATTCACACAGTCAAGCCAATCGACGAGAATATCATCACCAAGGCTGCCGTTGAATGCGGGGCCATAGTCACAGCCGAGGAACATCAGATATTGGGCGGCTTTGGATCGGCTGTAGCCGAGGTCGTAGTCAGAAATAAAGCTGTTCCAATGGAATTCGTTGGTATAAAGGATTCCTTTGGCCGCTCGGGGAAGCCCGATGAGTTGATGGCGGCCTACCACCTGAAAGCGCCGGACATAATCACAGCAGTCAAAAAAGTGCTACAGCGCAAATAAATATTCATTGCGTATATTGAGCGCAATTACTCCTTTCTATTATGCCGCATTTTTCCTGCATCTAACTCCTTGACATACGGCATTGATAGACAATATTTATCTCAGCTGAAACGAGGACAATTATGCAGGCAATGCTTCCGACATTAAAGGGCCAGAAAATTAACCTCCGGCGAGTGCATAAATCCGACGCCGAGTCGATTTACAAATATGCACGTGATGAGGAGATCTCACGCTATACATTTCTGCCAAATCCATATAGAATCAGCGATGCCTATCAATTCATCACTCTCACCCACACAGCCCTGAGGGCTAAAAAGGCCTTTAATTTTGGAATTGAACACAAACAGGAAAAAGAGATAATCGGTATGATCAGCCTCGAGCAGGTGAACTTCCAGCATTTATTAGCTGAGACCGGATACTGGCTGGGCAAGAAATATTGGGGTCAGGGTATCGCACAGGAGGCCCTGCAACTCGTACTGAAATTCGGTTTTGAGCAGCTCAAATTGAATCGCATTTATGCCCGGGTCATGCATCCCAATATTGCCTCCGCCAGATTACTGGAAAACGTCGGATTTAAAAAGGAGGGCGTAATGCGCAAGTCTATCTGGCGCAGTGGGATGTGGCTAGATCTGATCTGGTATGCGATTCTGAAGGACGAATNNTCTGGTATGCGATTCTGAAGGACGAATACCGCCAGATGAAACCCGACCACAAATAGAAAAGGCCATCCCCTGGCCTATTCATACACAGAATTCCTACGAACCGTATCCTTATCGTCAGTAACAGCAAATTAGTGAGAATTTCATAATCAGCAATCTGTCACTATAATCGGCATTGCCTGCTGTCTTCTTTACCAGCATAGCCCTCTATAGTTACCTCCAGCTTCAGAAAGATCGCCCACTATCCGCACCAGGTCAATAACTACTTTATCGGTATCCATCGTGGCAATATATTCTATATCCGGATCCTTTGACCCGATAACGATTACATCCGAGAAATTGAAGACCTCGTCCACTGATGTAGCCAGGAGGCTTTCGATATGCGGAATTTCCTTTTCGATATAGGCTTTATTAGCCCCCGTCAACTTTGCCAGCGAGACATTTTTATCGTAGATTTTCAATTCATATCCTTTGCCTATCAAAGTTTCGGCCAGCGTTACAAGCGGAGATTCACGCAAATCATCGGTGCTGGATTTGAACGCAAGCCCCAGCAGTCCAACTTTCTTTTTCCCCGATGCAAAGATCATACGCAGGGCTTCGTCAATCTGATTATCATTGGATCGCAGAATTGAATTTATGATCATGGATTCACAATCCAGCATCTTGGACTTATATTTCAAGGCTCGAATATCTTTGGGCAGACATGCCCCTCCGAAAGCGAATCCGGGTTTTAGATAATAGCTTGAAAGATTCAGCCTGGAATCCTTGCAAAACAGATCCATAACTTCATGCGAATCAATTCCCAGGCGCTTGCAGATTATTCCTATCTCGTTTGCAAAAGCCACCTTCAGCCCATGGAATGAATTGTTCACATACTTAAGCATTTCTGCCGCTTTAATCGAGCACTTAAAGAAGGGGGCATCGATAAATCCATATAGTTCATCCAGTTTCGATGAGGCCGAGGGATCATGGGTGCCAACTACAGTGAAGGGCGGATTATAAAAATCCTCAATTGAACTGCCCTCCCGCAGGAATTCCGGATTATAGTAAACATCAAAATCGACATAGACTTTCTTGCCGGAATTCTGCTCCAGAACGGGAATCAGAAAATCCTCTGTAGTTCCCGGAAGTACGGTCGACCTTAGTGCTACTATATGAAATCCGTCCTTGTTAGCCAGGAGCGATCCGATTTTGGCGGCCACCCTTTCAACATAGGTAAGATCGAGATCGCCATTCTCTTTTGAGGGAGTACCGACGGTAATCAATGTGATCTCGCTTTCATTTACAGCCTTTTTGGTGTCCATCGTTGCAATCAATTTGCCATTCTCGACCACACGAGCAATCAATTCATCCATACCCTCTTCTATTACAGGGGACTTTCCCGAATTGATGAATTCGATCTTGGACTCATTGATATCTACTCCGATAACATCATGCCCCTGTTCAGCAAAACAGGCAGCAGAGACGCAGCCCACATAGCCCATTCCAAAAACAGATATCTTCATTAACGAGATTCTCCCATATTATCGACGACAGCTGTCGGGCCATGGATCACCTTCAAAACATCCTCCAGCGCATCGGAAAATTTGCCAGCTACCTTCTCCCAGCTGTAGTTTTCCGCCACATAATTATGTCCACTATCGCCGAGTTTCAAGGCTGAGTTTTCATTCTCCATCAGCTCCAGAACCGCCTCGGCGAAATCATTCGGCTCATCTTTTATAATAATATGTTTGCCATCTGTCAATGGCAATCCCTCAGCCCCTACAGTCGTGGATACCACCGCTTTTTTCTGGGCCAGGGCTTCGTAGATTTTTATCCTCGTGCCGCCGCCAATCCTGATCGGCACAACATAGACACGAGCCCCATCGACATATGGCCGGATATCATCCACAGTACCGGTAATCGTAATTGAATTATCACGTTCGCCCAGAATCCGGATATGCTCCGGAGGTCTGCGTCCCACAATATAAAATCTGGCATCGGGACGTCTCGATTTGATCCCGGGATAAATATCCTTCACAAAATATTCTGCCGCATCCTGATTTGGAATCCAATCCATAGATCCCACAAAGACTATATTTTCAGGCTTCATTTTGCCTGCATCGGGCTTAAAATAATCAACATCAACACCGGTCGGGATTAATGTCGTATGCCTGACACTATATTCATTCTCAAGCAATCTGCCGTCGGATTCAGATACAACCAGGACATCGTCAAATGCGGAGCAGGCCCGTCTTTCATAACTGTAGAATTTCCGATATTCCATCTTGAGATAAGCTTTCTTTAAGAGACTCCTGCTGACCTCATAATGTCTGCGCCAAATCTCGGCCTCCACATTATGCTGAAAAAGCACTTTGGGGACATCGATATCTATGCAGTTTGCAGCCATCTCGAGGAAATCACAAAGGATGATATCTATCCCTTTGCTATCGATAAAGTCATTGATTCTCTTCTCGAGCCTGTGATCTCGGTATTTATTTATCACATATGGATATTCCGAGAAGAGGTTTTTGACCAAAGACAAATAGAATCTCAGAGAGAATTTCTTGTCAGGATTGAAGGGGATACACTCAACCTTACTGCAAAAACTCCTCAAATAGTCCAGTGCCTCTCCGGAAGGTTCTTCCTCGGTCAGGCAGAGATAGCTTACCTCATGAACCGCGCTGAGCTGCTTCAGGATATTGTAACTGCGAATCTTCCCACCTGTATCGGCAGGATACAAAAAATCCGATTTAATCCAGAGAATTTTCATATTCAAAAATATTCAATATACCTATCCGACTGCAATCCATAAATCAGAGCAGTTGAATCGAACTGTAATCTTCCCTCTCCAGAAAGATGCGTTGCCAGAGCTCAAAGTTTATTAAAGTCCAAATCTGGTCCGAATAATTCCTCACCCCGATCTCGTGTTTGCGCACAATATGTTCTACTGCTTTCTGATTGAAAATACCTCGCTTTCTGGTGCGCTCATCAAAAAGAATATCGGTGACCACCATCTTATGGTCATGCCGGAACCATTTTTCGATCGGAACCGGAAAACCTTTTTTTGAGCGGGACAAAATAGGGTCAGGGATTTTGCCTTCCATTGCCTTGCGCAGGATGCGCTTGGTGTTCAATCCCTTGATCTTCATACTTACCGGAAGAGAAGCGGTAAATTCTACCAGTCTATGATCCAGAAAAGGCACCCGGCTTTCAATCGAGGCCGCCATCGACATCTGATCCTGCTTCATCAAAAGCTCCAGAAGATAGGTTTTTAGATCCGCGTACAGCAGCTTATTCAAAAGAAGTTCCGAATTGCAATTACCATAAATACTGTGGTAATTTTGATAAAGGTTCTTGAAGTTGAAGCCATTAAATACTTTCGGGCTGTATAATGAAGACTGCATTTGACGGGAGAATGTGGAATAATTGTCAAGGAATATAGTATCGAGATCATTTTCGAGATAAACTGCCGTCCTGACCGCTTTATTCTTGTATGGAAATCTGTCCGGCAGAAAATCTATGATAGGTTTTAACAGATATCTCTTCACCGGTTTAAAAATCGGCAGATCCAATATTCTACCGGCCTTCAGATTATAGAGTGTCTGATAGTAGCGCTCATACCCTCCCAGAAGTTCATCCGAGCCCTCCCCTGTCAGGACCACCTTGACATGATCCCTCGCCAGCCTGGCCACAAAATACAGCGCCACAGACGATGGGTGTGCTATCGGTTCATCCTCCTGAAAAATCAGGTGGGGCAATTCCGAAAAAAATTGATTTGGGGTAATCGTAATCTCATGACATTCCGCCCCGCATTGTTCTGCGCTCAGACGACTGTATTCCAGCTCATTATAAGCTCTCTCCGCAAATGCTGCCGAGAAAGTCTTGATCGGTTGGCCAACCATCCTGCTCATACAGGCTGCAACGGCCGATGAATCTATTCCTCCCGAAAGAAACATCCCCAGCGGGACGTCGGACATGAGCCGCATTTTCACTGATTCTTCAAAAAGCTCATGGAATTGTTCTATATACCGCTGCTCCGATCTTCTTGAATCATAGTCCTGGAAGTCGATATCCCAATACTTCCTGATTTCTATACTGCCGTTTTCAAGTGTCAGGGTATGACCCGGCATTAACTTCTTTATGCCCTTAAACAATGTCTGATCATCGAGCGTGTACTTGAGCGCCATCTGCTCCGCCAAAGAATCAATATTTAGCTCTCGCGGGATTTCATCAAAGGCCAAAAGCGATTTTATCTCTGAACCGAAAGCCAGATAATCCTTGCAGTCATGATAATAGAAGGGTTTTATTCCTAACCTGTCTCTGGCCGCAAATAGTCTTCTTCTGTTCCGGTCATAGATAATAAAAGCGAACATGCCGCGCAGGTGATTGACACAGTCCTTGCCGTATTCTTCATAAGCATGGATGACACTTTCTGTATCGCATTTTGTTCGGTATGAATAGCGCTTGCCTTGCAGTGTATAGCGGATTTCAAGATGATTATAGATTTCGCCATTATATACTATCCAGATAGAACCATCATCGTTGGACATGGGTTGGTGTCCGCCTGCCAAATCTATAATTGAAAGCCGTCGGAAGCCAAGTCCAAGATTGTTATCTATATATTCGCCAGAGTCGTCGGGGCCACGGTGGTGCAAGGTGTCGGCCATCTTTTGTATTAGTCTCTGATCTGTTTTTCTGCTCGTATCCTTAAAGTAAACTCCGCAAAATCCGCACATACTTATATCTCAAATTCGACATATCGTCCATTTATCGAGACGTCATACTCATTGCCCCTGTATTTCACCCTGGCAACACTATCTGTCAGGAGACGGCACTTTCCGGATATCTCGCCTTCGAGAAACAGGACGCAGTCCTCGATATATCCGTACAGCCCGGCGGTGACTTCGGATTCCCAGTATCTGAGACCTGCTATTTCGATTATTCCATCCTGTGCAAGAAATAACATCGATACCCGTGAATTTTCGTCTTTTCTCAAAAAGGTGGACTTACTGTCTTTCCCAAATTGCCAAAAATCTGAGAAACCCTTCACCCTGATCGACCAGCATCCAGAACCCAGATTCTTGAACTCAGGACAGCCTCCTTTTTTATCTGAGGGAAAAATACAGAACGGAATCTCAAGATTTGCTGAATGTGCCGGCTCGATAATCAGGGTATTTATCTTATCCAGCACAAGATAATCACGGGAGTACCAGCCCGAAAGCGGATTTTCGCGGCCGCTTTCAGCGGAAAATCTATAGTCGATTTCTGACAAGGGTTTCAGGATCACTCTTTGCTGCGATGATTCGAGTATGATCTGATTTTGCCCTGGTGAAAATGAGTGTGACGAGAAGGGTGTATGAAAGAGGAATTTTGAAATTGCATCTATTCCCTTGACGACCTTGTTGAAAATGATGAAATAATCGTCTCCGATTCTATATATATCTCTTCGGTGCTGAAAACCGGGAGTCCTTTTGCGCTCAACTCCGGCTGAAATAAAATCAAAATATTTGGACAATATGGCCCTCTGAACCTCAGCATCGGAATAATACTGCCAATCAAATACATTCTCCTCGTCAGCGCACCCCTTATCGTCCACCAGACAGACATTGTGCGCAGCAGCTGAGCGGAAATAGTTCCTCATGCTCTTGTCCTTGGTATAGCAGTATGTTCCCGGGTCGATAAATACCGGCTCGCTTCCTACGACCAGCTCGAACGAGAGCGCGTCGGCATGGCTATGGGCTGCCTCCCTTGATCCGAACCTGCCGCAGTCAAACAGGAGATAACTTCGCTGATCTTCCGACCGCAGCACGGCATATCCGGAGTCCTCCATATGCTCCGAATCCAGCTTTACATCCCCATTTCTCTTGTCGTTATGTTCCCGGCAGGCCGATATACCAAATAACCAGGATGATTCGAACCGTGCCTTGCCCGGATTGAATTCCCTGCGGTTAAAAAGCAGCGCCGCATTGGAGAGTGAAGCTGTGCAGTCACGGGCATCATCGAATTCGAGCCATACCAGTTTCCCGCCATCAGAATCCCCAAGCTGCGGCCAGAGGCCGTCCGGACGCCTTAATTTCAGCAGGTATTCCGCCATCTGCCCGGTTTTCTCACGGAAGAGCGGGGGCAGCGGAATATTGTTGAGCTCAGCCAGAAGAATTGTATGCATGTAGAAATCCAGGCTGTAACGATGGTAGCAGGTCGAAAGTTCGGTATGGGCGCCCTCTTCTGTAAACTGATTCTCGAGCTCTTTTTCAAGTATCTCCAGCCCGCGGGTCATGAAATCCTCGGAATGATTTAACTCCGGGAAAAACAGTCCGGCCATAAATAAACCGAATGCTTCGCCTGTCAGGTGTGTGTGGGGAGAAAAATAGAATGAGAGATGGGAGTTGATATGATCCGCAAGATGATAGACATAATACCACACCAATTCGGCAAAGCGGTCATCCAGAAGTTCAATATTCCTGAAGAGTTCGATTGTCCATATCAAAGCATATATCCTGAAGGCGCATTCCAGGGATGAGCACCAGTTGATTCCCTGCCCGGGCGGATTGCGCCTGAACCAGTCTTCCAGTATTCCAAAAGCTTTGAGCGCATACCGATCCACCCCGGTCAGAATATATGCCTGCCCCAGCGGATAAATAAACTTCAAGCGGGATAACTCCCATACAACTCTGGAATCACCCACAGCATCACCGCAAAGGTATGGTATGTCATCATAAAAATCAGGTTCTGAAATCTTCCCTGTGGATGGTTCAAGAAACCAGTTCGGAGGAGAGCCGAAATCCATCGGCTCATCCGCGAATACAGGATATCTATCCCGGAGAATCTCCTCCGCCATCTTCAGGCTTCGTTCACATTCAGCCGGAAAAAATTCGGGGATTTTTTCCATCCATTCAATCTTCTCGGTGTTAAAGAAAAACCTGGGAGTATTGCGGCTTCTGAAATTTGCTGCCAGACCGGTCCCA
>JAABVY010000298.1:0-331 GCA_011777135.1 Candidatus Zixiibacteriota bacterium
TTCTGAGATTGGTCGGCACTATACCGTAAAGCTCTTCGGGATCATAGTATGGATCTTCCGGCTCGATGCGGTCGAGTTTGAATTTGGCAGGCCTGTCAAGCGACTCTACTATGCTCCTCGTTATTTCAAGGGCATGTTTGTCATTCTGGGCATAATGATCCGCCACGCCTGAAATCCGACAGTGGACATCCGCGCCGCCTAAATCCTCATCGGAGACGGTCTCGCCTGTTGCGGCTTTAACCAACGGCGGCCCACCGATAAAGATAGTCCCCTGCTTTCGAACAATCACTGTCTCATCACAAAGCGCCGGGACATAAGCCCCCCCTGCGGT
>JAABVY010000298.1:372-4998 GCA_011777135.1 Candidatus Zixiibacteriota bacterium
CTGATCAGGGAATGTCCCACTCTGATGTGGAAGGAAGATTCCGCCCGAGTCCACAAGATACACACACGGCAGGCGATTTTCAATCGCCACCTGTTGCGCGCGCACGTGCTTTTTGATCGTCTCTGGAAAATAGGTTCCGCCCTTAACCGTGGCGTCGTTGGCGACAACCAGAACTTCACGGCCGTTGACGACGCCGATCCCGGTGACCATACCGGCCCCGGGAGCCTCGTTGTTGTACATGTCATAGGCAGCCAGGGGAGATAATTCCAAAAAGGGAGTGTTCTTATCGAATAACAGATCGAGACGCTCACGTGCGGTCAGCTTGCCGCGTTTATGGTGACGTTCGACCATGTATTCGGGCCCGCCTTTTTTGATCTCCTCCAGCTTCTCCAGGAAAGTATCCCGGAGCTTGATGTTTTCCTCCCGATTTTGCTTGAAGTCCTCCGAGGATGTATCGGTCTTCGATTCTATTTTACGGTACATAGCTACTCCGCCGGGACTGCTTTGTATCCGTATGAAATTACGCCATGATGCGCATCGGTCTGAACCCGGCGGAATNNCCCGGCGGAATTCGAGTTTGACCTTTTTGCCGATTGCCAGCCATTCCTTGTGATAATCAGTGATCTGGCAGGTCACTTTAGTGCCGTCAGTCAGCTCGACAATACAAACCACATATGGGGCCTCATCCTTGAACTGGCTGGGAGGAACATCAATCACGGTGTAGGTGAAGATCTTGCCCTCGTCGGGAAGGATGTATTTTTCACCGTTGAATTTCTTTCCCTCTTTGCTGACATAGCGGGGCGGGAAATAGACTTCACCATTATCTTTATTTTTTACCGCTTCGAGGCGGTATCTCTGTGGAAATTCACGCCATATTCTTGCCGGAAACATTATACCACCTCCATAATGTGAACGATTGACGATGCTCCGGTACCGCCCATGTTCTGGGTCAGACCGACCTTTGCGCCCTCAACCTGGCGCTCACCGCATTCACCGCGAAGCTGCTTGGTGATTTCGATTACCTGGGCGACGCCTGTTGCTCCGACTGGATGTCCCTTGGACTTCAATCCGCCGGAGGTGTTGACCGGAATCTTACCGCCGATATGAGTATTACAGGCTTCGGTGAATTCACCGCCTTTACCCTTGGGGCAGAAACCGAGCTCCTCCAGGACCATGATTTCAGCGATTGTGAAGCAGTCATGAAACTCGGCCGCATTGATGTCATCCGGGGTCTTACCGGACATCTTATATGCTCTCTCACCGGCGACCTTGGTGGCCTCGAGACCGGAAAGCGAAGGACGATCATGCAATGCGATCGAATCGGTGGCATGACCAATACCGATAATCTTTACCAGTGGATTATTCTTGGCAACCTTCTTGGCCGTTTCCATATCGGCCAGGATAACCGCAGCGGCGCCGTCTGTAATAGGTGAGCAATCCAGAATTGTTAACGGATCGGCGATCATGGTCGAATTCTCAACTCCCTCATGGGTAACCTTGAATGGATACTGTGCCAGGGGATTCTTGGAACCGTTCTCATGATTTTTTACAGCCACGTGTGACAGCTGACGGCGAGTTGTGCCGAATTCGTGCATATGCCGCCGGGCCATCATGGCATAAAGTCCCGGGAAGGTCGCGCCATGGAAGACCTCGTATTCCTGATCGGCTGCAGTCGCCAATGCATAGGTGGCGCCATCACCGGAAACATCAGTCATCTTTTCGACACCGCCAGCCAGAATTATATTCGAGTTGCCGGAAGCGATATCCAGAAACGCACATTTAACGGCAAGTCCGCCTGAGGCGCAGGCTGACTCAACACGTCCGGCCGGGATATTCTTCTGTCCTAGGTAATCGGCCAGAAGGGCGCCGATATGCTCCTGTCCCACGAAGAGCCCGGGAGACATACTGCCCACATACATACCATCGAGTTTTTCTATACCGGCATCGGCTATGGCTTCATAAGCGGTTTCGACAAACATCTGGCGCAGAGATTTTTCCCAGATCTCTCCCCATTTTGTCATGCCGACGCCTATTATTGCAACATCTCTCATCTTATATCACTCCTAATCGTTTTTCAAAATTTTCTTGCGATACTTGGCGTAGGTGCCATAGTCGACATAGATTTTATTTTCATCAAGCTGAGGACGGGTCTTGGGAGCAAGATCCTGAACCTCTTTTATACGATCCGTAACCTTAAATACGAATCCGTCCGAGCCCGCACCAGAACCATATGAGACCATGAAAATATTATCACCCGGCTGGGCGATATCGAGAATCGCAGTCAAACCTATGGGGGATGCTCCGGAGTAAGTATTGCCCAGTGTCGGAACCAGCCAGCCGGTCTCGAGCTGCTCGCGCTTGAAGCCGAGCATCTTGCCGACCCGCATGGGGAACTTGCCGTTGGGCTGGTGGAAGACCGCATATTTAAAATCGGAAGGCTTCATGCCTGATTTTTCAAAGAGGGCATTGGCGCAACCCATGATAGTCCTGAAATAAGCCGGCTCACCGGTAAACCTTCCGCCATGCTGCGGGTAATGCTGATGCTCGCGGCGCCAGAAGTCGGGAGTATCGGTCATCCATGAATGAGTGTAAAGACACTCGGCCAGGATATTCTCCCGTCCCATCACAAATGATGCCGCACCTGCTGCGGCTGAATATTCGAGCGCATCACCGGGAGCGCCTTGTGATGTGTCCGCTCCGATACCGACGGCATAATTACAGAATTCCGATTTTACCAGGCCCAGGCAGACAAACATTGCCTCGGAACCGGCTTTGCAGGCAAATTCATAATCGGCATTGTGACAATTCGGTGTGGCCCCGATGGCCTCAGCACAGATTGTGCCCGAGGGCTTGACCGCATAGGGATGCGATTCGGAACCGATATACAATGCATCTATCTGATCCCCGGTAACTCCCGCGCGCCGCAAGGCATACTTGGTCGCCTCGACTGACAGGGTCACACAGTCCACATCGGGAGCGGGGACTGATTTTTCAGTGAGTTGCAGACCGCGCTTGTATGATTCGGCGTCGGCACCCCAGACTTTGGCAATCTCTTCAACTTTAATTCGATGCCGGGGTATTTTGGCACCATAACCAACAATTCCAACCATAAAACCTCTCTATCTTAATTTTTTACATTTATTTTCTTATAACCGAGTATAAGGCAACGTTTTCCGGCAGTGAACCAGCCACATTAGAATCTAAATAGATAGTGAAAAAATGCCCGAAAGTCAAGCGATTTTGGCTGTGGAGCCGCCGTGTTTGCAATAATTAATAATGATTTTGGGCGNNTAAGGTGCAGTCTCGGGATGATCTATCTTACTGCCAGTTTCTCGAGCTCTTCCTTTTTGATCTGCAGGAATGAATACCGGTATCCGAAATAAAGTGCTATGCCATAGAACAAAACATCGATCGGTTCGAAGCCGGCTTTCAGGAATATCCACATGGTTTCAAAATTCATCTGTGACATAATCTCGGAAAGCGGAATGCCGTACTCTTTGGAAACTGCCAGACAGACCAGGAATATATTGCCTGCCATACATCCATAAAGAGACAGAACAGCCCCTGCGATACCGAATTTAAAATCCATTCCCGCCCCGAATTTGCGCACCGCAAATCCGACGAGGAAGCCGACTCCGATGGCCATGAAGCCGATCTGATAACTGCTGAGATGGCTTAGAATTCCCCAGAGTACTGCACCCAGCGTGCCGGCGATNNATCTGCTGCTTGAACATCCGAAATCTGACCGGATCAATTTGAATTTGTCTTGACCCTGCAGTCTCGGAACCTGTACCGGGATTAGAGGTTGGAACGTATTCGTTGCCTGATGACGGGTCATCCGATTCAAAATAATCTTGTCTCTCCCCCATAATAATTCTCCATCTTAGTGTCCGGTGATATATGAGATATAAATACGTGCTCAGGGGTAATGATACAAAAAATCAAAGCTGCATAAAATATAAAAATAGATTCTTTTGCGGGGCGTTGCTGAATTGAAAGTAACCGGGTTCAGAGATAGTTTCTACTTCTTTCCTCTTTCTCTGACAGTCAGACTCTGATCACCGTTCAGGCTATTCTCATTCTGAGCATTATCCGTATTGCTGATATCATCAGACTCTTCGGGAGTCCGGCTTTTCTCATAGGTTAAGGACGCGTCATTTTTCTGGAAGAGATTTGTGACCCTGGCATTTTCCAGCACAGCCAGAATGGCGGCCATGAAAATCAGAAATGCGGCCAGCATCAAAGAGAATTTCTTGTACCTCAGCCTCATAGTATCACCTCGGCGGCATGATGATTTTCCCTTTATGCATCAGCTTAAGCCAGGCATCCCCCCAGACGGACCTGATGCATACTTAAATAAATTTTTTAATCTATTTTGAATGCCCCCTGATAATTTTTAAGTCTGCCCTAACTTATTTGGTTCAGACCAGGCTGACCGGCATATGTGCGGATACTTTAGTATTTTACTAAACAATAATTTAAAACAAATACAAATTTTGTCAAGTAAAAATAATTTGCCTTGTGGTATTTCAGAACACATTCAACGACTTGCGGGTGGCTGCCAGTTTAAATAGGATTCGTAGATAACACCTTAATTGTCATCATAAAATCACCAACAGCTTTGCT
>JAABVY010000298.1:5037-5445 GCA_011777135.1 Candidatus Zixiibacteriota bacterium
TGGTGCTCATATCATCGAGAGCCGGATGGCTTTTTACCTGAGCTGCAAGAGGTCCATTCAGATAGGCATCCAATGCCTCTTTATTCTTAAAAAAGTAAATGCCGCCAGCCTCTTTTTCATCCTCATTCAAAATCCAAATCTTCCAAAGAAGGCCGTCAACCTTGGCGAATTCGCCTGCTAGTGAGGACGCTGCTTGCCTGTACTCCTCAGCCGAAATATTGAGTTTGAAATTGACCTGTAAAATCTCTTCTGACATGTAAATATCTCCTTTCCATTATTGATTTCATGATCAAAGCATTATCCGGGATGAGAAAATGTTCAGAAATCGACTATAAACTGAAAACTATCAGAGAAGGTGTTAATTCGAAGATGTTTACCTTAAATAAATCAACATTTTGACAATGTCAA
>JAABVY010000142.1:0-1168 GCA_011777135.1 Candidatus Zixiibacteriota bacterium
TACAATACCACGGGAGTGGTGTGGATATCAATCGTCTGGGAATAATTATAGCCTGCTCCTCCAAAAAGGATGGTATCCGGCTCCTTTGATACATCAACCTGCGTTCCCCAGGGATAAAAAACGAATGGCTCGAAATGCGTTTGCAGTACAGGATCGCCGGCGGGATGTGTACCATAGCCATGAACCCAGCTGAAACTGCCGGGACCGCCGGTACAGGAGAACTCGAATCCCAGGCTGGCGGCCTGGATATTGTAGTCATTTTCTACCAGAAACTCCAGGGTATTCTCTCGGCCGATATAAAGCTTATTCCTGGTTCCGCCGCCGTTGAAACGGACAATCACATTGCCGTCGGCCATGCGCCCCTCGCGCTTCTCGGCAATCAACTGATCAATCGCTTCCTCCAGCGAGACTCCTGTTATTTCCTCGTAAACTGCCCGAAGGGCATGGTCTGCCTTGCGGTAATGGTTCTTCTGCGCAGAAAGCACAGAAACCATCAGGCAGATGAGCGCAATCGACATGATTAATATTTTGCGCCGCATAGTCTTTCCTTTCTCTTTATCTTCCGGAAACAGCAGTCACCAACAATACATTCCATCTGTAAAATTATTCCCGGGTGCCTATCTTAAGAATTCTGGCATCAATAGTTATTAATCTTTGTGCTTTCCAATGTCAAATAATATTTCAACCATAATGAGATTCAGCCTGGCTAATATTGATTTGTGAAGGGGGATTTTTCGCTTGATTTTTAAAAACTTATGGGATTTATTAGGGGGTCGAGCAATGGTATTGTATAGGCCCTGGCGTTATGTTCGCGCGGGCCTTAGAAGTATCTGAATTATCCGCTATGAATCTGAATAGTATAAATTTAACAGGACTTTCACAAAAATTTTTATGTACTTACCCTCGAATACTCACCGCATATTTAGAAGGAGATAAGCATGGCTGAACCAAATTACAGCACAAAACAAAGCGCCTCCGGCGTGTTCCAGACTGAGTTTGAGTTCACTCTTCCCAAGGGATATGTCGATAAGGATGGCAATGTGCACAAAAAGGGAATCATGCGCCTCGCAAATGCCAAGGATGAAATAGCCCCGTTGTCCGATTATCGTGTCCAGCAGAACCGCGCATACCTGGTAATAATTATTCTCTCGCGTGTTATAACAAAGCT
>JAABVY010000142.1:1200-10653 GCA_011777135.1 Candidatus Zixiibacteriota bacterium
TTTATCGCAAAATCAACGAGGAGGGAACATCGGTTATTCCCGCAACATGTCCTGCTTGCGGGCATCAATACGAAGTTGATATGGGTAGCCTGGGAAAATAGTGAGCTACCCCCGGGACGACCTGGTCCGGGAGGTAGCTTATGTCGCATATCATTTTCATTGGAGTCTTGACGAGATAATGGAACTGGATCATTTTACCAGGCATCATTTTATAGAGGAGATTTCAGATATCAACCGAAAGATAAATAAAGGGAAGGAAGAATATTAGTTTTTATAATCACAGGAAGGTGGAATTTTGAGAAAATTAGGATTGAGTCTTCTGTTATTATCGGTGTTATTCGCCTGCGGACAGGAAGAGGCTTCCCAGGAGGGCGATGATCTGACATTAAATAGTGTTATTGCTATTAACGACTTACCTGCGGTCGGGCCTGTCAGTGTCAAGCAGACTCAGATGTTTTCTGATGACGTGATGCGCTCGCAGATGAGTACATCGATAAGTATCGCCGGGGAAGCACAGGAAATATTGACAGTGTACATTATAAATCTCAACGAGGGCAATATCTACTACGTGAACGACAGCGATTCTACCTATGTCAGGATGAGTTTTGCCGAGCTGGATGCATTGCTGGACCAGATAAATCCGGCGGCTGATACCACCGGGGCACAACTGGAGCTTCTACAGGATCAGGTCAGGCGCATGGAAGATCAAGCAGAGCCAATTCCTCCTTTTGGAGAGTGCGTACCGATTGAATTTGATCTGGTACTGGGAGGTACCGGAGAAAATGCGGATTACCGCAGCAGCATGCAGGGACAGATGTGGCTCAGCAAATCGATAGAAAATGATGATGTTTATATGGATTTTAATGATGAGGCCATGGTGAGATTTAAGAATGATATTGCCGGTAATGCCATGTTCTTCGGAATTGCAGCGTCCGTGAATCTCAATCAGGGGTGGTTCGAGAGTGTTAATGAGGCTATGACCGGTGTTCCGGTTCAGGCCGAATTCAAAATCACTATGCCTACCCCGAAGGAGACCATCACCTATGGCATGACAATGAACCTGGAAGATTATTCCACGGCCGATATAGACGAGTCGCTTCTGGCAGTTCCGGCCGGATATCAGGAGGTTAGTTTATCCGAGTTCCGGATGTATTAAGAAAAGCAACATGACTGGTTCCTTATGCAATTAAGCAAGCTATTAGTATTTGCAGTTCCTTTTTTAATCCTGGGATGCGGCGGTTCCCAGGAAGATGATGCTGGCGGAAGCCCCACGGGGGATGAATCGGAAACAGTGGCTGCAATAATCCTGAATTACGAGATTTCCATCAGCAATATTCCGCTGGTTGAACCACAGACCGAGCTTGTCGAGCTGGCTATCACTGCTAACGCCTTGAACTATACCAGCATAACCGAAGTCCCTGTCAAAGGGGAAACTCGTAAACTTGAGCGGACCTCTATAATTGACTTTGAAGAGGGAAGCCAGACCTTTTTAAATCGGGAGGATTCCAGTTTTACGGTCAGTTTTTATGATGTTGCCAAAGAAGAGGAAGCGGATGATGGAGGAGTTTCTGAAAGATCTAATCCAATCCAGATAAGTCTCTCGCGCACAGAAGAAAAGCGGAATATTCCGCCCCTGCAGGAATGTCGCAGGGTGATTGTCAGATCTGAGGTGAATTCACAATTGTCGTCTAAAGCAGCGGATTCGTTACCCAGACTTAACGGGGAGCTGTGGATATATAGTGATGATGAGATTGGCGATATTAAAACAGCTTATTACAATATGTTAGCAGGTTTGCTTAGTGATCCTGATTTTGATGGCCTGGGAATATGGCGCGTTCTGCAGCGGCTGGGAATTCCAAGGGATGAAATCAGGGAGGTATTGGTGTCGCTCGACGGCCTGGCGGCTGAGGCCGATTTAACGGTCAAGATGTTTTCCCTTGGCAGGAAAGCCTCTGTAACCGTAAGGATGAGAATTACTAATTTTGAGAAGAAACGTCTGCCCGGCACGTACTTCGAAAGACCTGCGGAATATAATCCCGCTATAGGGATATAATAGGCTAAATTATGCAAATTGACGGCGATTCGTGCCGGAATAAATAATTTTAACTCATTTCAATCTTCGTGAGGCGTAAATTGTATAAGAAATATAAAAAAATTGCCAATTTCGGTCAAATTGAGAAGAATCATTATGCATTGAAAAGTATATTAATAATTATCCATTAAAACATAGGGAGTCTCTCAAATGAATTTTGTTAAAGCTAAAAAGTTAGCTGCAGTATTACTGGCATTAAGCATCTTCCTTGTTGCCGCAAGTCCAATAATAGCGCAGGATCAGGGAAAGAGCAAGTCTCTGCATGTAAAACACGAGATTACCACCACCGGACTACCGCTTTTCGGTGCTATCGTGGTCTATAATGCACAGGACATCCAGGGAGAAAGTCTTTCTCGTTCAACAAGATCCTCGAAGATCACGATGAATGACTCGGTCGTTTCCGATGTTGTCGTGATTACGATCACAAACATGGATGAGAAAAAGCAGATTTACATTAATCCCAAGACCAATACCTATGCGGAGAAGGGATTTCAGCCCTCAGACTTTGAAGTGATTGACACTGTTGCCGATGCCAAAGGCCCGCAGATGGAGATCAAGCTCACAGGCAAGACCAAGGAAATAGATGGCCTTAAGTGCGAAGAGATATACTTCAAGCTGGATATGTCTTCCAGCACCGGAGTGGGTGAGGCCAAGGTGAAGCATTATTTCGAGGGCACAATGTGGGTTACCAATGATATCCCTAATGGCGAACTCTATCACAATTATAATTCATATGCACAGAAGTATTTCAGGGGCTCAAATTACAGCTCCGGTGGGTTTTTCGATATTCTTGCCCGTCTTGATGTGGACAAATATAATCTCACCCGTCTGGTAGATGCCTTAAATGGTGTTCCGGTGGAAGCCGCGTTTGTGGCCCAGCTGCCCTCGGCTACAGGCGGAAATGTCTTTGAGACAAAGATTAAGCTGATCGAACACTCAACCGGGCAGTTTGAAAAAGGACATTTCACCGCCCCTGAGAGTGAAGAATATAAACAGGTTCCGGTCACGGAATTTCGGTCTTTCTAAGAGAATTATCATACACAATTATCTCAAAAATGAAAATGGCCCGTCCAAGTATTGAATTTGGGCGGGTTTTCTATTATATGTTTTTAGTAAAGAATGCCGCGATGAAACACATTCAAAAATACCGAAAATATGAGTGTATTTAAATCGGATTTTGTCGCTCTTTTATAATGTTTTTTATTGATGGAACATATGTTCTTTGTTATTATGAACCGTCAATTGCGATCCGAGATAGTCAAGAAAAATTCAGTCTTTGAAATGGGACCACTCCATACTCGAGGATGAACTATAACATCATTCAATCAGTGACTACTTCCGTTTTGAAGCTGCTCAAGGATGATTTAAAACGGAACAATATCAAAGGGGTGGAATGCCTGAATCGGCAGCCGAATGCTCAGAAGCTTGCCGATAAGATGCCATGCGGTCTTTTTTATTTATATGGTATCAGCGAGAATCAGGAGCTCAAGGAGCGCGATCCATATCAGGTGAGGGATAAGGATGCTGACGGCAACACCTATGAATTTTTGCGGGAGGCGCCGATCAAGCTGGATCTCAATTACCTTCTCTGCGCCTACGCAGAGGATCCGGATATGGAGCATAAGATTCTGGGACGCTGTATCCTAACACTTTATGATAATTCCGAACTTTCCAAACTTGGTGATCTTAAGGAGCTTGCCAGACATCCCTCGGACAGGATAGGCTTGAGAATGCTGCCGATAAGCCGTGAAGAGCAGGTCAGATTCTGGTCTTCGCTACAGGAAGCGATGCGTCCGGCGGCATTCTACGAAATCACTGTGCGCATGGAATCGGAGCGTCAGAGGAAGTTCCGCAGGGTTGAGGAGAGAGTTCTGGATATACGTCAGAAGGAATAGAAATTGATATAAACTGAATACCTTTTTCAAAACATGGAGGTTTTTATGCCGGAATATTTATCTCCGGGCGTATATGTTGAAGAGGTTGACAAGGGAACAAAGCCGCTCGAGGCGGTGGGGACCTCGACGGCCGGATTTATCGGGCAGTCCAAGAAAGGGCCGGTGAATGAGGCAACCCTGATAACAAACTGGGGCCAGTTTACAAGGACATTCGGCGAATTTGCGGACAGCCCGCACCTGGCGCATGCAGCCTACGGTTTTTTCAATAACGGCGGTGCCCGCTGTTTTGTGACCAATGTCGGTATGGAAGGCGCTCCTCCTCCGCCACCGCCGAAGAAAGAGGAAGAAGAGAAAAAATCATCTCCTCCGCCTTCACCTGCATCCAAGGGCGGTCCCTCGCCGGCGCTGTTTATAGGGAAAGACGGCGGTCCCGGTAATAAGACCGGGCTGGTTACTTTCGAGGATATCGATGAAATAGCGATTGTCGCCGCGCCGGGTATGACCGATCCGGCAATCCAGGATGCGGTTATCTCGCACTGCGAGAAAATGAACCGTTTTGCCGTTCTTGACTCGGAGGAGACTATTGAGAAAGGCGGAGTGGACAAAATTAAGAAGCCACGTGATTCTCAGTATGCCGCCTTTTATTTCCCCTGGATTGAGGTTTATGATCCCGCCAAGGACAAAAATGTCTATGTTCCTCCCTCGGGTCATATGGCCGGAATATATGCCCGCAGCGACAACAGCCGCGGCGTGCACAAAGCTCCCGCCAACGAGGTGGTCAGGGGAGCTCTGGGTTTGAAATACAACATTTCCAAGGGCGAGCAGGATATACTCAATCCGCGCGGAATCAACTGCATCCGGGCCTTCCGTGACCGGGGAATCCGTGTCTGGGGCGCGCGTACTGTATCATCCGATCCCTCATGGAGATATGTCAATGTTCGCCGCCTCTTTATCATGGTGGAAGAATCTATCAAGAACGGCACCCAGTGGGTGGTCTTCGAGCCCAACGATCATACTCTCTGGAAACGCATCAAGCGCAATATTACAGCCTTTCTGCTGAGGGTTTGGAACGATGGCGCTCTCTTCGGACAGACACCGGAACAGGCCTTTTATGTCAAGTGTGATGAGGAGACTAATCCGCCGGAGGTGGTCGATGCCGGCATGGTAGTGATCGAGATCGGCATGGCCCCGGTGAAGCCGGCCGAATTTGTAATCTTCCGGATTTCTCAGTGGCAGTCCGGGTCATCTATTAATGAATAATATATAATCCGGCAGGGAATGCCGGTCAGTATTTAATACAGGAGGAAATTATGCCGAATAGAAGGAAACATGACCATATCGGCGCATATAATTTCAAGATAGAGATCGATGGTGTTACTCAGGCAGCCTTCAAGGCCGTGGATGGCCTGGATTCGGAAACCGAGGTTATAGAGTACCAGGACGGTGATGATCTTACACTGCGCAAACGTCCCGGGCAAACGCGCTATTCCAATATAATCCTGAAGCGCGGTTATGTTAATACTGAGGAACTGTGGCATTGGCGCAAGGCTGTGATGGAAGGCCGGGTGGAAAGAAAAAGCGGCAGTGTGATAGTCTGTGATGATTCCGGAAACGAAATTATGCGCTACAATTTCTTCGAGGGCTGGCCCTGCAAATGGCGCGGTTTCGACCTGGATGGGCGCAATTCATCCACCGCCGTCGAGGAAATCGAAATTGCGGTTGAAAGGCTCGAAAGAGCGGTGTAGGAAATTATCATTCTCCGGCTTCTTGTTGAAGCCGGAGAACTCAATTCTAATTAATCCTTCAGGAGGAGGTTGATGTGAGATTTTTTAAGGCCCTTGTTCTGGCCGTATTGATTATCGTTTTTCTTTGCAGTGTTGTTTCAGCAGATTTCACTGCAAAGACCAAGACCACGACATCGGGAATCATGGGTATGGGAGGCATGACATCAGAGACTGCATATTTTATAAAGGGTGATAAAGTAGCGATTGCATATACGATGGAGATGTCTTCAATGGGACAGGGCCCAAAAGGCGGCAATTCTACTAAAATGATCTTTCGCAATGGTGGTAAGGAACTGGTTATCATAAACAATAACGAGGGTACATATTCCATTCTGGATGAAAAAATGATTGATTCAATGGCCACCATGATTAGAACTCTGGGCGGCAAGGCGGACAGTTTAATGGAAAATATGACTGTAGATACTATGGAGGCTAAAATTACTGACAGCACCAGGGAGATCCAGGGCCTCAAGGCCAATGAAATGTCAATGAATATGCATATTAGCATGATGGTTCAGATGATGGGTCCCGAGCCGACACCGCTTAATGTCAAGATGAATGGAAGCATGTGGGGCACAAAGGACTTTGCTGAACATAAAACCTATGCCGAAATGGTCGGGGAAGCCTCGAGCCTTCTGATGACTGGTTCAAGCGGCGGTTTTTCCGGCATGATGCCCTTTATGGAGACTTTCGGAATCGACCAGGCTACAATGGATGAGGTTATGAAGTTCACCGCCTATATTCCTCTTGAAGGCATGTTCACTGTTAAAATGGACATTCCCAATATGCCGATGAATATGACCATTAATACTGAGCTGCTGGAGACCTCGAAAGAAAATATTCCTGATTCCGAGTTCAAGATCCCGGAAGATATGGAGCAGGTTGAGCCCGATTTCGATTTCTCGGGTGGAGGAATGGGATTTCCCGGTATGTGACAGTAGTACATTATATATTAAAATTCTCTTTTCGGCGGGGAATTTCGATGTCTGCGAAAACGAAAAAGGAGATTACGGTTTGGCTTCTCGTGGCGGGGGCCTGACAGACAGTCAGTCAGGGCGGGCCTGAAAGCAGATCCTGGATTATGAAGTTTGAAACAAGCTGCCTTGATATCTCGTTTGATAAGGTGCTGGACGATGAATTTGAAATCTTGATAGGATTTCGGAAGGCCCGCAATGCTTTTTACAGGATCGGACCTTCTTTTATATCCGGATTTGAAAATGGTTTGCTTTAGATAGAGATGTATAATAAAAATCAACAACAGGATGAGAGATGAAAAAGCTATTAAATCCGGCATGCCTGATTCTTGTATTCAGCATTTTTGCATGCCCCGCTGCCAACGCTGACATCACGATCGAGATGAAATCCTCAGTGTCCGGAATACCTTTTTTGCGAGTATTTGAGATCGACCAGATAACGGGCATACGCGGAAGCGAGGTCTTTACCGCCACCGAAGGCGAGATAGACGTTGGAGATACGGCCATTTCCTTCAGGTCGAGCACCTATATGAATACCTTCAACGAGTTGATTCGTTTCTGCAACTGGACCGATTCAACCTGCAAACTGATAGATTTGACGGGGCTGGATCAGATCCTGTCGTCGGACACTTTCATGATGTTGATGGATACGCTGGATTACTACCTCGATTTAGCGTCGCAATATGTCATGATTGATTCGGCCGAGATGACCAGGACCGGCAACAGCCAGAAGGTTTCAGGTTATGATTGCGATGAGGTCCTGTTTACATTGAGCGGGAGCGCTAATCCGCCTCTGCCGCAGATGCCGGGGGACATCAAGTTCAGTGTGAGCGGGTCATCATGGATAACCGATGATTTTCCCAACTATGATGAGTACCGGAATGCTATTGCCAAAATGACAGAAAGATATCTAACTCCTGAAGTGTGGGATATATTTAAAAAGATTCTTGGCAGATTTGGAATCAGTGGTACTTATTTGGACAAGTCTCTCGAGCTCTGGCAGTATCTTTATGTCGAAATGGCTATCAATGTCAAAGTAGAATTGTGGTCTGAGAATATGGATGTGCCCTCGATGGCTTTCAATATCAGATTCAATTCCGTGCTGGTCGACATGAATTTTGACAAGATTTCGGACCCGGTATTTGAAGCACCGGCTGGTTTCGAAACAGAGACGGTTGATTTATTTAAATTGATGAGATAGACGGCCGTTTTTTCGTGTGAAGATTCGGCCGCATTGAAGTTCATGGAAGAACATTAATGCCTGAATACTATGCACCCGGCGTACATATTGAAAAAGAGAGCCGCGGCGAGCGCTACCTCGAAATAGTCAAGACCGACTGTGCGGTTTTCCTGGGACTTACCGAACGAGGTCCGGTGGGGAAACCATTGCGCATAAGCTCATTCAATGATTTCAAGAATAGTTTCGGCAGTTTCCTGCCCGGCAGCTATTTACCCTACGCCGTTTATGGCTTCTTTCTGAATGGCGGCAGGGAATGCTATATCATCAGGGTTGCCCATGTCAACCGACGCCGCAATGAAGAGGTAATCCAGACCGCCTCAGGTAATCTGAAATCGCTTGAACAAAAATCCCTTTATGAGGTGAGTGCCTCATCAGGCGGCAGCTGGGGCAATAAAGTCTCGCTGGAAATTCAGCCTTCACGCCAGAAAATCAAAACCTATGCCGAGCAGAATCTGGAGCGTTCCAGCAGCAGTATACGGCTGGCCAATGCCAGGCATTTTGTGAGTGGGGATATAGTCAAGATCAAATCCGGGGGCAATGTTGAATATGTGGAGATTGCAGGGATTCGAGGACAGACTATCGAACTGGCTGAATCCGGTTTGCGGAGACGCTATCCCTCGGGTGAAAGAACTGAAATAAGCCCGATAAGGTATGATTTGCAGATCCGCTATGGCGACCAGAAGGAAAATCTCAGCAATCTATCACCGGCCATTAATTCGAAGAGGTTTGTAGTAGATTTCGTAAATAAGGAGTCTCGTTTTATCAGGATGAAATCTGCCGGAGATGGTAAAAAAGTTTTTCCAAAACCGGGCAAGCTGAGCTTGAAAGGCGGAAAAGACGGTATTTCGACTATCATTCCGGACGATTACCTCGGCCTTTCCGAAAAGTCCGGAAAAAGGTATGGGATGCGCCTTTTAGATGAGCTCGATGAGGGAGGTATAATTGCGCTGCCTGACCTGCATACTCATCAGGACAGCAGCAGCTTCGGTGGAAGAAAGGGAGTGAGTGCAGTTTTGCGGGCGGCAATCGATTATGTCGAGAATTCCAGATACCGCTTTTTGCTGATTGATCCGCCGCCCGGATATGAGATAGAAAATGTGCAGAGCTGGCGGGAAGAGTTCGATACCTCTTATGCGGCGGTTGCCTATCCCTGGCTCAAGGCCAAGGTCTTTCAATCGGAACAATTGCTGCCCATGAAACTGGTGCCTCCTTCCGGTTATGTGGCTGGAATGATGGCGGCCATGGATCTTGCCGAGGGCACCCATCACTCATTTGCGAATCGTGAGATCGAGGGTATCGTCGATACTGAATATCCTCTCATGCAAGCCGATACAGAGATCCTTAATCCAGACGGTATCAACACTGTGCTGGCTTTTCCGGGACGCGGAATTCGCGTCTGGGGAGCTCGTACGCTCTCTTCCGATGCCGGCTTCAGATATATAAATGTGCGGCGCACATTCAACATGAT
>JAABVY010000184.1:0-5211 GCA_011777135.1 Candidatus Zixiibacteriota bacterium
TAAAGAATTGGAAGACAAAAACAGGGAATTGAAATCGCAAAATGGGGCGCTTGAGAAAGAATTAAAAACCTGCCGCCTGGAAATGCAGCGGGTCAAGGAAGAAAATATTGAACTTAAAAATGGTTTTAAAGATAAGGAAATCTTAGTCAAGGACAAAATCTCCGCTTTGCTCGGGAAACTGGAAGAAGTGGAAGCGGAGATCGCTTAATATTATTATCTTGACATATTCAACTTTTTTCTAATATTTATTAGCAAAAATATAAAGAATTGTTGGAAACGGATTAAATTGAAGATAGAAGATGTCGGAAAAACAATCAGTTAAAGTTACCATTTATGGCGAAGAATATCCCATTCGGGCAGACGGCGATATTGATTTCATAAAAAAAATTGCAGCTTATGTAGATAACAAAATGCGGGAAGTGGCTGAGAAAAGCTACGTTAAATCTCCCAAAGATGTTTCTGTCCTGGCTGCTCTCAATATTGCCAGCGACCTGTTCGAATTAAAAGAGAAAGAAATTGAACTGGAGGCGCTTAACACCAGGACGAAATCTCTTCTCGATAAATTGGACTCTGAAATCCAACCGACCCCTTCATCATAATTTCCTCTTTTGTTTCCACAATTCCATTTAACATAGATTAACACCTTTGGGTGGAGGACTATAATGGATCAACTGGTTATTTATATTATTTTGATCGCAGCCTCTGCCATTTTTGCATCACTGGTGACATACTTCGTGCTGAGAGCCGCGGGCGGTGATAAGATCGCTAAAGCCAAGGATGTCGCCAATGCTATTGTCGCCGATGCGAAAAAGGAAGCTGAGATTAAGAAGAAGGAAGCCCTCCTTGAAGCAAAAGATGAAGTCTACAAGTCTAAAGTCAACTTAGAGAGAGACATACAATCCAAGCGAAATGAGCTTTCACGCCTTGAGAAACGTCTTCTGGACAAGGAATCAAGTCTCGACCGCAAAGTCGATGTCATCAACAAGAAAGAACGCGATATCGGGAATCTCGAACGCAATCTGGAGCATCGTGAAAAAGGCATTAATGTTCGTGAGAGAGAATTAGAAGGGCTGATTTCAGAACAAAACAAGCAACTCGAGAAGATTGCCGGAATGACCTCGGAAGAGGCCAAGAAACTCCTCATGGAAAACCTCATTGGCCAGGCAAAAATCGATGCCGCGGCTATGGTCAAGGAGATCAGGGAAAAAGCAGAAAGAGAAGCCGAGAAGGAAGCCAAGGAGGTAATAACGCAGGCAATTTACCGCTGTGCGGCGGATCATACGGTTGAAAGCACTGTCTCTGTCGTGTCCCTGCCAAACGACGAAATGAAGGGACGTATAATCGGCCGTGAGGGCCGCAATATCCGCTCCTTTGAAACTTCCACTGGAATTGACGTAATTGTCGATGATACGCCGGAGGCGGTGATTCTCTCCGGGTACGATCCCATCAGGCGTGAAATTGCCCGTATGGCCCTGGAGAGACTGGTTTCCGACGGCCGCATTCATCCTGCTCGAATCGAGGAGGTAATCGAGAAATGTACCAAGGAAATGGACCTGATGATCCGGGAAGCCGGAGAGCAGGTTTGTTTTGAACTCGGAATTCACGATCTGCATTCGGATATAATAAATCTCCTCGGCAAACTTAAATACCGTACGTCCTACGGTCAGAATGTACTTCAGCATTGCAAAGAGGTGGCGCTCTTGTGCGGCGTAATGGCTGCCGAACTGGGGCTGGATGCTCAGATGGCTAAGCGTTCCGGGCTTCTGCATGATATCGGCAAGGCGATTGACCGTGAAACCGAGGGGACTCATACCCAGATTGGGGGAGCATTCCTGGGCAAATATAATGAGAATCCATCAGTAATAAATGCCTGTATGGCACATCATGGCGATATCCCGATGGAAAGCCCGTATGCGGTCATAGTACAGGCTGCTGATGCGGTCTCAGGCGCCCGTCCAGGCGCGCGCCGTGAGCCGTTGGAGGCTTATATCAAGCGCCTGCAAAAACTGGAAGAGCTGGCAGACTCCTTCAAAGGTGTCTCAAAGGCTTATGCTATTCAAGCCGGCCGTGAAGTCAGAGTCATCGTAGAAGCGGGCGAGATTGACGACCTCAAGTCAACAATTCTGGCCCAGGATCTGGCCAAGAAAATACAAACCGAAATGGAATACCCGGGGCAGATCAAGGTCACGGTTATTCGTGAAACAAGGGCGGTTGACTACGCTAAATAAGAAATCGGGTTAGATTTGAAAGTTCTGATTATTGGCGACATTGTAGGCAAGATAGGAAGATGGGCAGTATCTCAGGTACTGCCCGATTTTATAGAAGATAAGTCGATCGATTTCGTAATAGCGAATGTTGAAAATGCCGCCGGCGGCTTTGGAATTACTGAGAATATCTCGAAGAAGATCAGGTCCTATGGTGTCAATGTGCAGACATCGGGAAATCATATCTGGGATCGACCTGAGGTCAAAACGCTTCTGGATAAAAATCCCCACCTGCTTCGCCCCGCCAATTATCCGCTGGGATCAGCAGGTAAAGGTTCAGGCGTTTACTCTCTCTCTGACGGCCGTAAAATCGGCGTGCTCAATCTCGAGGGGCGGGATTTCCTGAGCCGGATCGACTGTCCCTTCAGGGTAGCCGACGCCGAATTGACGCTTCTGACCCGCGAGACAAAGACTATCATAGTTGATTTTCACGCCGAAACTCCGCAGGAGAAGCAGGCCTTAGCCTATTATCTGGATGGCCGTGTTTCCGCCCAATTCGGTACTCATACCCATGTGCAGACCGCCGATGAGAAGATTTTGCCCAAAGGCACTGCTTATATCACAGATGTAGGTATGACAGGAGCCTACGATTCCATATTGGGCATGAATAAGAAAATAGCACTGGGAAGGTTCATAACAGGCATACCCTTGAAATTCTCGGTTGCTGACGGCGATGTCAAAGTTGGGGGAGTGATATTCGAGATCGACGATGAAACCGGCAAGGCTGTGGGGGTAGAGCGTGTAATGCAGAATGTAATTTCCGGAAATTATGATGAGTGAATTTAGATGCAGGGAGGCTTTTGATGGCGAATCTACTGGATGGAAAAAAGGCTGCCAAAGAGATTAAGGCAGAACTCAAGGATGAAATTGAAAAACTTAAGGAAGATAATATAATTCCCGGACTTGCCGCAGTCCTGGTTGGAGAGAATCCCGCCTCAAAGATTTATGTATCCAGCAAGGCCAAGCAGTGCAAAAAAATCGGCATTCACTCCGAGGTTATCTGCAAGCCCGACGATATATCCCATGATGATCTGATTCGGGTAGTGGTCGATCTCAATAAGCGCGATGATATTCACGGCATACTCGTACAGGAACCGCTTCCACCTCAGATAAACAAGCTTGATCTGAACCTGCAGATAAATCCATACAAGGATGTGGACGGTTTTCATCCGGAGAACCTGGGACGCATTCTGATCGGTGATCCTCTTTTCTTGACCTGCACTCCCTATGGAATCCTGGAGCTTTTGCGCAGAAACGATATTTCGCTTAATAAGAAGGATGTTGTTATTCTGGNNTAATAAGAAGGATGTTGTTATCCTGGGCAGATCGAATATTGTCGGCAAGCCCCTGGCGGCAATGATAATGCAGAAATGGCCAGATACTAACGGAACAGTAACGGTCTGCCACACCGGAACTAAAGACATAGGTAAACATACAAAAAACGCCGATGTCGTGGTATGCGCAATGGGTATTGCCGAATACCTCAAGGATTACATGATTAAGGACGGCGCCATTGTAGTAGATGTAGGCATCAACCGTATCGATGATCCGAGTGCGGAGAAGGGTTACAGGATAGTTGGGGATGTGGCTTTTGAAGGTTGTGAGAAGAAATGTTCCTGGATTACACCCGTCCCGGGAGGAGTTGGTCCGATGACGATAGCGATGCTCCTTTACAATACTGTCAAAGCCTGTAAGCTGATAAAAAGGATTGAAGATTGATCCGGTAATATATTAATAATAAGGCATATATGGCTATTACTTAATGCGATAGATTAATATGAATAAAGTAGCTCTAATAATTCTCTATGCGCTCGTTCTGTTCATTGCCTGCGGTGGCGGGGATGAGAAAGAGAGCTATACTGGAAATGGATCGGTCCAGGATTCAAGTGAAATGACTGACCCTGCCGGTTTTTCAATAGACACTTTCATTGATACTGTCTCCTCGGCGCCTGATAGTGTGGCAGCGCTCTTTCTGAAAAATTCAATTATGGAGGGCGATTATAAAGAGTCGGTCGAATATCTTTGCAGCCGGAATCGAGAGCTAATCAGGAACGACACCTTCATGCAGTACGCTGGCTTCGACGCCGACAATCCTGATTGGGATTCACAGACAGCCTTTCGGTATGAAATGACTCGCGAGTATATTCCTGTTCATGCGTCATTTAACGATGTACCGAGAATCAGGAAGATTTCCTGTGATGACACCTGTTTGTTTGAATATGATGTTACCGGCCCGCTTCTGGTGATTAATATCTTTAATGCAGCTTTGGGGAAACAGGGTAAGAAGACGTTTGATGCGGTAATCGACAGTAATCTACCGATTTCCGAAAAAAGAGCATACTATGATCATGCGTTTAAGAGGCTCAGGCATGTGGCCGACAGCAGGGATTATTCGAAACGCCTGAAAACCGATACGCTCAAGTTAATCCGTGAAAATTCCGAATGGAAAGTATGTAAAGATGCAGAGACAAGTTTCGATATATTCAGGCAGTATTAAAAATATGAGGAAAAGAAGATGATCAAATTAGAACCGGATCAGTTGAAATCAAGAGGCTGGATCTATTTAGCTTCAGGATTAGTATTATTTCTATCAGCTCTCACGATGACAGGCTGCGGGGGCGGAAGTGAAAATTCACTCGATACTCCTCAGGGAGTGGTGAACACATTTATAGACCGGATCATGGAGCAAAATGATCTGAAAGGCGCATTTGCGCTTCTATCTGAGGAGGATCAGAGTGTAATCATGCAGAGCCCGGAGGCCTACGGCTTTATTATGGGTGAAAAGGACCCTGAATTGGAAGCATATTCAGATGTCTATGCACAGGTAGCTCCGGAACTTATGAAAATGGTCAATGACCTTGTCAAATTCAATGCCCGCAAAGGTGAGGAGATGGATGGACATGTCGAGGTGGGAGTGGAAATATCCTACCCCTCCGATTATATGACA
>JAABVY010000184.1:5261-5394 GCA_011777135.1 Candidatus Zixiibacteriota bacterium
TTTGGCGGATTGTACACGAATTTGCAGATGAAATATGGCAATGTTCAAATCGATACAATTCCCAAGGAAGAACGTGACAAAATAATTTGGGCGATCATGAATGATCTGAAACAGGCTGTAGCCAATGTAAAAA
>JAABVY010000010.1:0-2245 GCA_011777135.1 Candidatus Zixiibacteriota bacterium
TGATCCGCATCGACTTGATTTCTATGCTGACTTGAATGCCAACGGTGATTATGACGCCCCTCCTGCAGATCATGCATGGAGCGTAGTTATTCCGCAGAACGGCATTGTGAATTTCGATCATAATACCAATTTCACAGATATCGCCCCGCTTAATCCTATTGTGCCGGGCAACGATTTCAACCTTGTTTTCACGGGCTTTTCACCACATATCAGTCAGCTGATCGAGGTTCGTGTGATCGATATCGATTTCAATCGAACTGTGGGCGTGTACCGTCTGGATGAACTGGAAATTGTGGATTTCACCGCCACAATCCCCGGCATAATCGAAAACGGCCGCGATTATCAAGTTGATTTTTACGCTGATTTCAATGACAACGGTACCTATGATGCCCCTCCCACCGATCATGCCTGGAGGATACAGGGCACGGGAACATCGAACGGCCTTACCTTGCATTTTGATCACAATACGAATTTTACAGATGTAGGATTTTAGAAGCGGAGCAAAATAAAGCTCAGTCGCTATTACGAAGCATGTCAGTTATACGCCGGCTGAGTCTTCGGGCGGTCTCCGGGGCATGGCCGGCGTAGTGATTATTGACATATACAAGTGAGTTTATCTGTCGTTTGGCCGCGCGGGCAAGCAGATCCGCCCACCTGTCAAGCCTTTCGGATCTGTCTATAACTTCCTTTTCCCAGGTCTTTGTGATCGCTTCAATTTCCTTGCGGTCCCCGATCAGCCTGATATACAAATGGTCGGAGGTGACAGGATCAAACTTTTTTTCGATCTCATCCCCATGCGGCATCCAGGCTTGATCGGCCAGTACCATGGCAACTTTATAAGAACGCAGAAATTCAGCATACTCTTTCTTGAGCCAGTTTCGATTCCTGATTTCTACCCCATAGCTGAATCCATCCGGCAGATCGCTTAAAAACCTGTCCAGCTTTTCCAGGAACGGTCCGATATATGTAAAATGTTTCTTTGAAAAGTATGGAAATTGCAGAACCAGTGTTCCCAGCCGCTTGCCCAGGCCAGCGATATTTTGAAGAAAGATATCACGGTCATCATAGGTATGATCGGGATCGAGAATCTTGCCGGCGTCAGGCGAAGCTTTTTCTCCGGCATGGACAATTGAACGCGGGAACTTGGCCGATATGATAAAATCTTCCGGGGTATTATTATTCCATCCTTCAACCATAGACTTCGACGGTATCCGGTAATAGGTTGCGTCAATCTCGACAGTATCAAAATGCTGGGCGTAAAACTTAAGAAATTCACGGGGCTGCATGCCCTCTGGATAGAATGGCCCGGTCCAGTCTTTGGATGAAAATGACGATGTGCCGATTTTAATCTGCGCCATGTAAATACCTTTTCACGAATTTAACTAATATAAGGAAAATCGGAATTTAAGAGTTCCTTTATTTTGCACCCTGATTATATTATTAAACAATACTAACGAGATTTCGTTATACTAATAAGGACTGAGGTGAAAAGCGGGCTCAGCCGCGGCAGTCCAAAAATAAAATGGAGTTTATAGTGAAAAACTCTCTGGCAATGGCCATATTATTATCCTTCATTGTTCTGCTTTCATGCGGCGATGATAACGGCAGCACCGGCCCGGATGATAATGTCAATTTTGGCAATCTTACTCTAAATCTCCAGAATATGATGCCCAATATCGGTGAGAAGTTGTTCCTGAGAGTAATTTCTGAGAATGATGTCCTGCAGCTTCAGGCGACAATCGATGTTATCGAGTCTCCCATTCAAATCGTGTCGATTCCCGATGTTCTTGACCTTAGTAGCGACCATCTCGAACTTTATGTAGACTTTAATCAGAACGGAGTCTATGACGCGCCCCCAACGGATCAGGCCTGGCGGNNTTTATGTAGACTTTAATCAGAACGGAGTCTATGACGCTCCTCCAGCCGATCAGGCCTGGCGCGTGGATATCCCCTCGAATGGGAACGTCAGCTTTTCGCACAACACGAATTTCACGGACATCAGCATTCCGCAGTATTCATTTACCGGGGGCCCGATGATACTCAATTTTCAGAATTTCACGAATTATATCGGTGATTTGATGGAGATAAGAGTAATCGAAAGGGAAACCGGGCGGGTTGTTGGTTTTTATCGTTTCAATGGAATTCCCAATGCGGTTTTTACCGCTTACCTGCCGCAAATCATAGAAGATGACAGGTCATATAATATAGACTTTTATGTTGATAGGAATCAGACTAAGAGCTATGA
>JAABVY010000010.1:2314-5353 GCA_011777135.1 Candidatus Zixiibacteriota bacterium
TCCTGCCTCCTTTCAGGCCTTTCGAGCCTGGACTAATCGATCCTTTTAACCGCAACCATTTTTTAATTCATATTTCAACAGAATATCAGCTCTTTGGCCGATACATATCATGAGTAATAAACCGGTAAAATTCCTTCATTTTTATAACGGTTACCGCACTGAATTTACACTGAAGGAGGCTTGATGAGGGCTGATAGAAAAACAACTGGCTTAATGCTGTTATCTGCATTTTCCGCGGTTATAGCAATACTCGCTATGGGATGTTCGATTGAGTCGCCTAAATCCCCTACCTGGGATACGAAACTCTCGATACCATTGATCTCGCGGCATTATGACATATACGAACTGATCGACCGCATGGCTGAAGATGCGATCTCTTATGACAGCCTGGGTGAAATCTCGATTTCATTTAAACAGAATATAGATACGTTCATAGTCGATCAAGGTCTATCCATTCAGGATATCAACCAGAATTCCGTGCATGATCTCGGGTCGGTGACAATTACCACGCCGGACCCCGTGAGCCTGCATTTGAATCTGACGGACTATCTTCCGCTTGCCACTGGCGAGGTTCCGGAGGTCGGTTTNNGCATTTGAATTTAACAGACTATCTTCCGCTTGCCACTGGCGAGGTTCCGGAGGTCGGTTTTGACGCTGATATGGATTTAGATCCGATATCTGAGTTCGAATCGGCATTGATAGATGAAGGGCAGTTGATTCTAACGATTACCAACAACTTCGATTTACAACTTGATTCGCTCATGATCTGGATAGTGAATTCGTCAAACGGAGATACCATCGCCGATTACCTTGCAGAGGGCGGCCTCGGAATCGGTGAGACCATAATCGATACCACGAATCTTAATGGAGTATCGGTTTCCAATACAATAGGTCTGGAATCGAGAATACATACACCCGGAGGCACTCTTCTTTCCACTTCTGACAAGTACCTGCAGGTTGCGCTGGACTTCGCGGACGACCTCACGGTTTCCTCCGCTATCGCGCAGATACCGCCGCAGGAGAAAAATTACAGCAGTTCAGTCGAATTGAACGAAAGCAACCAGTTGGCCAATGCAGTTTTATCGAACGGACAAATTTCTGTAAACTTATACAACAATTCACCCCTCAGCATAGATGCAGTAATCGAGATACCGCAGGTTACCCAATCCGGCCTTCCGCTGACAATCAGCGGTACTATATCGGGATTAGGTCAGAGCAGCTTTAACCAGGATGTTGCCGGATATACCGTTGAGCCGGAAATACAGGCGCAGTCGATGGTTCTGGATGTCAATTTCGATGCCTATCTGCATGGCACCGGTGGGACAGCTGTTGGCGTCAACGCCAGCGATCAGTTTATTGTCGAGACTGAATTATCGGGAGTACAATTTTCACAGGCAACCGGCATTTTTGAGCCCACGGAAATTATCATCGATCCCGTGCAGGAGAGTCTTGATGTGCCCGAAGGCTTCGACAACATCACTTTGACAGACGCTGCACTTGTTCTCGATATCTATTCCCAGACAGGTATTCCAGTCAGCGTGAATATTGAGCTTACTGGTGACGGGGGCCAGTATCTCAGCACAGAAGCCCATGTTATACCTGGTTCACCGGATAATCCCGGTGTGACAAATCTGGTCGTTTCCAATATCACTGAGCTGATAGATCCAATACCAAGCGAGATAGTAGTTTCGGGTATCGCAACTGCGGGGGATGGGGTAACTCCGGGTACTGTGTATGCCGAGAGCAAAGTCTGGGGCGAGGCCGAGATCAGATCTCCGCTTAAATTCGCTATCGCTGAAACAATAATCGAAGGCGATATAAATTCTACCAAAATCGATCAGGGGGATATCGACGAAATATCCAGCCGACTTCTTTCAGGGGAGATTCACGGTATAATCACAAACCATCTTCCCTTCGAGGCTGAGGTCGAATTGTATCTGGGCGGAGATTCCTCCTCCCTGTACTCAAGTCCACAGCTCACTATTGGTCCGGTTTTAGTAAGTGCAGGTATCATCAATTCTTCGGGGATTGTTACGGATGCCACAGAGACCAGTATTGAAGTTCATCTATCTGAACAGGATCTGAATATCATCGAAAATGAAACGTTATACATCGGCCAGAGACTGCATCTTCCCGGAACAGACGGGGTGATTATAAATATCGTAGATACAGACTATCTCGAGATCGAAGCATATATAGAACTTGAAACCCGTCTTGGCGACA
The DNA here is from genome assembly GCA_011777135.1 of Candidatus Zixiibacteriota bacterium. Classification (GTDB taxonomy): domain Bacteria; phylum Zixibacteria; class MSB-5A5; order JAABVY01; family JAABVY01; genus JAABVY01. Next base: position 4,538 of record JAABVY010000010.1, read on the forward strand.
ATTCGAATTAGGATGCGGGAAGGAGACATAAAGATGAAAAATATAATATTAATTATATCGTTGACCGCATTCTGCATTCTATTTACTGCTGCTCTGGAAGCGAGTCATTACGAAAGCGCCAGGTCTTTGTCTATGGCCAAAAGCTTCACCGCGCTTGCCATGGACTATCATGCGATCGGTATAAATCCGGCCAATCTGGCATTGAGCAGTGGTAACAATTTTTCATTTGAGCTATTTTCGGTTGGAGCAGATATCAGCAACAATTCCTTTTCACTTTCCGACTACAACAGCTACAACGGTGAATATTTGACTGAAGCGGACAAGAATGACATATTATCTAAGATTCCCGAAAATGGCCTGCAGGGCAGCGGTGAAACCGGCATCTCGGCACTGTCGTTCTCAAGAGGTCAGATAGCTTTCGGTATAACCGGGCATGCCGACGGCAAGGCAAGCATCGACAAGAAAATCCTCGAGCTTGTCTTCAATGGCAATACCATCGGCGACACAATGGATATTTCCAATGCTTATGGCACCGGTATCGCACGTATGGATTTCAATTTATCGTATGCACGAGAATTGAAGAGGCTCGGCTGGGGTGTAGTAAATTGGGGCATCAATCTGAAATACATTTACGGTCTCCGTTATGCCAATGTAGAAGAGGCGAGTGCATATGTCGCTACAACATTGAGCGGGATTGACTCCGAAGGAGCAATACAACTCAAAACCTCGAGCGGCGGATCAGGATTCGGGATTGATCTGGGTCTGTCGGCTGAATATCGACAGGAGTGGATATTCTCGCTGGCAGTTACGAACATA
>JAABVY010000221.1:0-545 GCA_011777135.1 Candidatus Zixiibacteriota bacterium
TTCAGTTTCCTGCCGTGGCAGTTCCAGACACAGATCCCTTGGTCTTTAGAATTGCTCCGCCCACTATAAAACCGATACCAGTCGCTATTCCGTAAATAACGCGAGATTCGGCATCAGTAGTCTTCAAGACATCGATTCCAACCAGCATAAATCCGCAGGAGGCTACCGCAACAAGAGGAAAAGTCCGCAAACCGGCGCCCTTGGCGCTGACCTCACGATTCAAAGCAATCGGAATAGCGAGCGCAAATGCAATCGCCAGATGATACAGGTTATGCAGGATCAAATTCCAATCCAGGTTCACATTGACTCCGGATTTTTTGGTATTAACAAATTACTTCCATAATTTAAAAGGATGCGGTGTTTATGATGGTTGCCTGAAATAAAATTATCAATTGAGCAAGCAATAAAATGGGCAGGTATTCAGACAAACCTGCCCGAGTGTAATTAATATGTGGCATTCCCCCTTTTGTGCTTCCAAGGCATTTTTTTAATTATCTACTTCCATTTCCGGATAAATTCATGAAGCCGCGGAAGAAATTATCCGG
>JAABVY010000221.1:579-2151 GCA_011777135.1 Candidatus Zixiibacteriota bacterium
ATAGGTTTTGGCCAGCATTTCCTCGCCCTCCTCGGCAAAACCGGGGAAGTTCAAGTAAAGACCCACATCGAGATCATTCTTGAATTCATCATAAATATCCCGCGCCCATTGGATATTTTTCTCTGAATCCTCGGGATCATCCCAATTTGCTTCCATACTGATCATGTATGGCGCACTTCTCTGGTAGAATGCCGTACTTTCGGGCTTGATCCTGCTTACCTCACCGCCGATTCCCCAGATATCGATTGAGGATAATGGTGAAGGTCGCTTTTTAGCATGCTCCATGAGACGGTCAATGACATCATCGCTGATTTCATTTATATATACGGATTTCCAGTAGTAATTCCGTCCGTTGGGATAATCCTCGTCCAGCACCTTCTGGATATCCTTAAAGGGCATTCTGGCACTGAGATCTGCAATTGGCTCAGCAATCTGTCTGTATGGAGCGATGATCTTCTCGCCCTTATCCGGATCGCCAAGGCAGCATCCGAATGAGACCAGAACCGGTTCACCATGATACTTCTCCGGAACCTCCTCGACCGGAGGTGCGCTCCAGAAAACATTGATCAGGCTGAATTCTTCAGGAGTATTCGGTATATTCTCCCGGAAATACTGCATGCATTCCCGGGCCTTGGAAAGCGGATAAAGCGTCATCAAAAGCCAAACCTGGGATTCTATCGGATGAAGCTGGAACTCGAAAGAAGTAACCACTCCAAAATTGCCGCCCCCTCCGCGCAAAGCCCAGAATAAGTCCTGGTTTTCATTTTTGCTGGCCTTCAGATGTCTTCCATCCGAAGTGATAACGTCAGCAGACAGAAGATTGTCAGCCGCAAGACCATATTTACGTGAGAGCCATCCAAAACCACCGTGAAGCGTCAAACCCGCCACGCCCGTATCAGAGACTACTCCCACCGGAGCTGCCAGATTGTAGGTGCTGGTGGCTTCGTCCAGATCTATAAGTTTTGCCCCTCCCTGAACCCGAGCGATTCTCTTTTTCGGGTCGACCTCAACCTCGTTCATCATGCTGAGATCGATCACAAGCCCATTGTCACAGACGGCCTTGCCTGCTACATGGTGTCCGCCGGAGCGAATGCTGGTAACCAGGTCATGTTTGCGGGCAAACTTGACAGCAGCGATCACATCATCCTGATTTTTACATCTCGCTATTAATGCAGGCCTGCGGTCAATCATGCCGTTCCAGATTGCCCGGCACTCATCATAATTGGTGTCACCGGACCGGACCAATTCCCCTTCCAGACTTGAGCCGAAGCCCTCGATATCTGATGGAGAGAGGCTGGTTTCCTCTCCTGTCAATGTCAAAGCACTGAATACATCCATAATATTCCCTTCCTGAATTTAATGATATATTAGATCACACACATAAATCAATACCAATATTATCCTGATTTTGTTTCGATTTTTTTACGATCTGGGAAGAATTATTGTACTAGATTGATATGCAGTCGCTTATAGACAATCTTAATCTTGTTTTTAAATGGAAAAATGCGAAGTTTATGCTTTGTCCTGATCCGCAAGGATACTCTATGTATTTTTTACACCACTCATGAGAAT
>JAABVY010000167.1 GCA_011777135.1 Candidatus Zixiibacteriota bacterium
GTTGATGGTCAGGAAAACCACAAAAGACCCGGGAAGGTATAAAATCCGTGAACAGAAAGGCGTGCTCTTCGGCTCCGGAATTGTAGCCGGTGATGCGTTGATAGGAGTCGGTGTGGCCCTGCTCTTATATATGTCGGATAAGATCGCATTCTTTGCGCCATACAAAACATTCGTTGAAGAACACCAGGCGGCATCATACTTCGGAGCTCCCTGGGGCGACATACTGTCGTTGAGCGCTTTCGGAATCCTGATGATTATATTCTGGCGCTTCACGCGTCATAATAAAGGCGAAATATAATCCTTGAAAAGTCCATAAACGGGGTGAAGGTCATCCGATCTTCACCCTTTCTTTTTTTGTGAATCTGATTGAATCTGACCGAGATATAAATTAAATTGCATGCTTATGAATGATCAGCAGAGCAAAATATCAACCATAGATAAAAGCGCTTTTATAATATTCCTCGCCGCCCTGGTTCTGCGCTTATTATACCTCTACCAGATTCAGGACAGCCCGTTTTTGAATTATCCGCAGATCGATGCACTCTGGCATCATCTCTGGGCAAAATCCATCGCCTCCGGAAATATTATCGGTGACGAGGTATTCTTCAGGGCGCCTCTCTATCCTTATTTTCTCGGATTGATATATTCTGTTTTTGGTGACGGACCTATCGCTCCCAGAATAATCCAGTCGATCCTCGGTTCGCTCTCATGCGTGCTGATATATTTAATTGCATTAAGAATGTTTAACCGCCGCACTGCCCTGATAGCGGGATTTATCTCGGTCTTCTATTCGGTATTGATCTACTTCGATAACGAACTGCTTATCACGAGCCTGTTTATTTTCCTCACGCTGATCTTATTCTATATTACATTGAATGCAGGGACACAATCCTCAAAGAGACGCCTGTATCTGATCGGGCTCGTAATGGGTCTGGCGGCCATTGCTCGTCCGACCATATTGATCTTTCTGCCGATACTTGTGATCTATCTATTCTTTTACAAAGTTCAGCCCATTCATGCAAGAAATAAGCTGATCGGGATTGTCATCCTGCTTGCCGGGCTTTTGACAGCAATCCTGCCGGGGACAATTCGCAATTATGCTGTTGGTAAAGACTTTGTCCTGATCTCGTATCAAGGCGGGGTGAATTTCTGGATCGGAAATAACGAAGAGGCTGACGGCAAGACAGCCGGCGCCCCCGGGCAGTTCAAGGCCTATGGGAAGTACGAAGATAATGTCAAATACAGCGCCGAAAGAGTGGCTGAAATGGAAACCGGACATCAGATGAAACCCTCAGAGCTGTCATCTTACTGGTACTCACGGGGATTTAGATTCATCTTCGAAAATCCGGGCGAATTTATAAAACTCACTTTGAAGAAACTGTATTTCAGCTGGAACGCGTACGAAATTGAAAGCAATCGCAATCTCTATGCACAAAGAGAACATTCATCCCTGCTATCGATTCTTTTGTGGCACAATATAATCGGTTTTCCATTTGGACTGCTGGCTCCCTTTGCAGTTGCCGGAATCATGCTNNCGGAATCATGCTGGTTTTTAAGAATTGGAAGAGGCATTATCTCCTGCTTATCGGCTTTGTACTTTCATACCAGGCAATACTCCTGGTATTCTTTGTTACCGCCAGATTCCGTGCGCCCATGCTTCCTTTCCTGATCATTCTGGGCGCCATGACGATCGATTACTTAATCCATAACCGCAGGCAGATATTGAGACTGATTACTCCCGCAATAATTTTTATTATTGTACTAATCATATCTAACACTACTCTCTTTGAGGTAAAACCTGAAGAGGAATCGCGCACGGTGCAGTCGAAAGCGGCTATTTTTCTAAGACAGAATCAGGTCGATTCTGCANNTCGATTCTGCAATCGTATATGCTCAAAAAGCAATAGAGGAGAATCCTGATGACGCTGCCGGTTATGATTTTCTAGGTACCGCATACGAAATGGCCGGAGAACACGAAAAGGCCATAGAGGCCTTCAGTAAGGCCGTGGAGCTTAATCGCAATGACGCTTATGCCTACACTCATCTGGGCTATAATTATTATCAGCTGGGCGAGCTTGAACGGGCGGCCATTCAATATACAGTGGCTTTGAACATAGACTCAACCATTGTGGATGCATATTTATACCTCGGGAATGTCAGCCGTGATCTTGGAAGGCAGGGACAGGCGCTGGAAGTCTTCCAAAGGGGCTATCAGTATGCCTCGGAAAATGTCGTCTTCCTTAACAGCTACGCCATTGTCCTGAGAGAAGCCGGTCAGGAAGATAAAGCAATCGAGATTCTCGAGAGGGCTGCGGAATTGGATTCGCAGTATCTTCCCGCCCATACGAATCTTGCAAACATGTATTTTCAAAGCGGCAGGCTGAATCAGGCCGAGTCCATGTATAAACGAGCACTCGAAATCGATCCCGAAGATATTCAGACCAACCTAAATCTGGCCCAGCTATATATCCAGACAGGTGGACCGCGGCAGGCAGCCGAGCTGATAAATAATGTCCTGGAAAAACATCCTCATCATCCGGTGGCAAACAGGTTGATGAATATGGTCGAAGAAATGCTGCAGTAAGATAATTAATATTTCTTACGGCGCTCGATCATATAATTAGAACCGGCCAGCTTCTTTGTGTATTTCTTCAAATCAGCCAGCATATGCGACATTTCGCCTGAATGAGAAAAGGCCCCGTTCTGGCAGACAAGCACCGCAATCGAAATAGTCAGCATGGGATAGACCTCATCCTGCTCGAATCGGTTGCGGGTGATGATCCTGCCGCGCACACGGTCTTCTTCTTTGTAGCGGTATGGTATCAGGCGATCGAAAGTTTTGATGATGTTGGAGCAGATAAGATCGATTTTATCATAGGGTATAATAAAAATGAAATCATCGCCCCCGATATGTCCGATAAAACCATCCGGCACAAGATCGAAAACAATATCCCGTACGATCTGCGCGGTTAGACGGATAACCTTGTCACCGTAGAAGTAACCGTAATAATCGTTATAGGCCTTGAAATTGTCTATATCAAGGTAACAGACCGCAAAATCCTTTTTGCTGTCAATCAGCTTGTTTACCCTTTTATCGATCATGGATGGGCCCGGAAGCCGTGAGGATGGATTCACACCCAGATCACGCCGTGAGCGCTTCAAGAGCATCTTGAGCCTTACCTCGAATCCTCTCTGGTCCCAGGCCCCAACAAAGAGCTCATCCGCCTCGCAGTCCAGCGCCCGCCTGTAAATATTTTCATCATCGCCTGGATAATAAACAACCAGCGGTACAATTGATAGAAACATCTGCTCCTTGGCTTCCATAATCATCATATGAGCATCAGAAAAATCCCCGTCCACGGCAATCACTATCAGGTCCAGCGGATATCTCTTACAGAGGCGTACCAACTCATCGGTATTGCTGAAATAATGAAACTGGAGTTTCTCTCCGTTGAAGGTTTTCTGGAGTTTTGGAACTATGTCGATTTTCTGCTGGTACAGGGCGCAATTAAATAGGGCGCTTGCGGTTCGTCTTTCCTCCGGGGGAATCACCCATGTCGGAGACTTGTAAATCGTTCCCTGGTTCATATAATTTCTCACGCGGATGAAAGCGCCTGTGCACTTCCTTCAAATACCTCTGGTCCAAATGAGTATATATCTGTGTAGTAGATATATCGGCATGACCGAGAAATTCCATTACCGTTCGAATGTCCGCGCCGCCCTCAACCATATGTGTGGCACAGGAATGGCGCATGATATGAGGCGTAATTTGGCGCGATATTTGGGCCTTTTTGACATATTTTTCGAATATTCCCCATAATCCCATCCGGCTCAGGCCTCCTCCCTTCCGGCTTAAGAATAAGGTGTCGAACGACTTATCTTTTACCAGAAGCGGCCGGGAATCGCGTAAATATAGCTCCAGGGCCTTTTTTGCATATTGTCCAAACGGCACCAGGCGCTCCTTATTCCCCTTGCCCTTGACTCTAAGAATATCGATCTCCATAACCACATCGCCGATCTTCAAATTGCCGACTTCCGAGATCCGCAGCCCGCAGGCGTACCATAGCTCCAGGATCGCCCTGTCGCGCAGAGCCAGAGCATCCTCGCGGTCACATGATTCAATCAGCCGCTCCACCTCATCTTTCGACAAAACATCGGGCAAAGCCCGTAGGAGCTTTGGTGATTCAAGAGAGGTTGTCGGATCAGCGCTGACATGTTTTTCGGACAGGAGGAATTTATACAGATGCTTTATGGCCGAAAGCTTACGTGCCGCGCTTCGGGCTGATATACCGCTCTTACGGAGATTTATTATATAATCCAGAATCTCAGCATCTCCAGCAGCGATCAGGGAGCGCTCGGATTTCCGCCTGAGGAACTCGCAAAAATCAAAGAGATCATGACGATACGCGGCGATCGTATTGTCGGATAGATTCAGCTCCAGGTCCACATAAGCCAGAAAATCCAGAAGATAGCGTTTATTTTGATCATGCTTACTCATATATTTAAAATGCTCTGACTTTTTAAAAGGAAAGGAAATCAGAGGTGAAATCAAATAAAAACTTTATTCCCGCAGATCATGCCCGGCTATGGCCAGTACCGCCAGGTGAATTTCGGATACACCGGCGTTTTTCAGTACCTCTGCGGCTTCGGATGCGGTCGCTCCGGAGGTAGTAACATCATCAACGAGTATAACGCGTTTGTCCCTGAAGATCATGTCCCGATTGGCCCTGAATGCTCCGCACATGTTCTCCTTTCTTTTCTGCCTGTTCAATCCGGTCTGATCCTTGGTGCGCCGGACTCGAATCAGTGCATCGGCATCAACAGGTATATTCAGCTTTTCATTCAACCACCCTGATATAAAGAAGCTCTGGTTGAAGCCGCGTCTTCTTTCACGAATGGGATGTAGCGGGACCGGCACAATCATGTCAAAGTCCTTTTCCGACAAAGCCTTTGCCATCAGGTCAGCCAGCTCTTTGGACAAATATTTTCCAGCCGGTATCACACCTGAATATTTAAACGAATGGATCAATGGTCTGATAAAATCGTCATAGGCCGAACAGGCCCAGATTTTGGAAATGCAGCCTCCTCCCCTACATCGGGAGCATTTTCCATCACCGCTTACTATTATATTTTTGCATTTGAAGCAATATGGGTCGTTATAGAAATCGACAGCCCTTTCGCATTTCTCACATAGAAAGAATTTATTACCTTCATGCAGTTTATCGCAGACCACGCATTGCGGGGGATACACAAAGCCCATGATGCTGTCGAAGATATGCTCCGCACCCTTGCGGAATTTGGAAAACTCATCCTTCATAGCGAATTCTCAGATATGGATATGAAATTAAACTAAGGAAAATGGAAGAATAATCAAGCTTAATCAGATTTATTTTTTGGAGGAGCCCATACTCCGGGTAACATCGATCACGCCCTTAACCTTTTTAATCTGGTCCAGGATGCGATTCAGGTGCGTCAGGTTGCGCACCTCAGCAATAAACTCTCCTCTGGCAAGCCCCTTGGAAGCGGAGATGCTGCTGTTTTTCAGGTTGGTCTCGTCATCGGCGATGGAATTCAATATATCGCGCAGGATATTCTTTCGATCTTCCATGATGAGGTTGATCTTCACGACAAACTTGGACTGCTCACTGATATCCCAGTCGAGCTCGACAATCCTGTCCCTGTCGATATTAGCGCGCTGGATATTGGGGCAGTCTCTGCGGTGTACGGTTACACCCCGTCCCCGGGTGATGAAACCGACCACATCCTCTCCCGGAACAGGCTGGCAACATTTACCGAAATTGAACTGGAGCGATTTTATATCGTCGATCTTGATCCCGCCCCTGAAGCGTGTGCGATCAGTGATGATTTCCTCAATAGTCTCCTTGGAATCTTCATCGGTCTGCGGATAAAGACGGTTGACCGCAGAGAACATAGAAACGTCTCCCTGCCCGATAGCAGCCAGGAAGCTGTTGACATTTTTATATGAAAACGACTCGGCACACTCTAGAATTTCCTTTGTGGAGGGATATGGCTGACGCATTTTACGCAGATGCCTTTCCAGCATCTCCTTGCCAAGTTGACGATTTTCTTCAAAATCCTGCTGTTTGATGAATTTCCTTATTTTCGAACGGGCGCCGGAGGTATTCACCATCTTGAGCCAGTCGCGGCTGGGCTGTTTGTTTGCGGCGGTCATAACCTCGACCTCGTCACCGCTTTTTAGCTCGGTATTGAGCGGTACCAGCTTGCCGTTGATCCTGGCTCCGGCACAGTGCAGGCCGACCTCGGTATGCACTGCAAAGGCAAAATCGAGTGCGGTCGAACCGGAAGGGAGGTGTTTGAGTTCGCCCTTGGGAGTGAAGACAAAGACCTCGTCATGATAGAGGTCGATCTTGAGATATTCAAGAAATTCGGCCGGATTGGTCATATCCTTTTGCCAGTCGAGCACCTCGCGCAGCCAGTTGAGACGCTTATCGGCTTCGCCGATACCCCTGGCTCCTTCTTTATAGAGCCAGTGCGAGGCGATACCGAATTCCGCCAGCATATGCATCTCGCGTGTTCTGATCTGGAATTCAACCACATGCCCATCCGGACCGATTACATTGGTATGCAGCGACTGGTAGCCGTTCTGCTTGGGCTTGGCAATATAATCATCGAAGCCTCCCACAGGCACATAGAGCATGTGCACCACACCCAGGGCATGATAGCAGGCCCCCACTGAATCGACGATAATTCGTATGGCAAACAGATCGTAGATTTCTTCAAATGATCTCTCTTTGCGGGTCATCTTGCGATGTATTGAGTCGATGCTCTTGGCGCGGCCGTAAACCTCGGCCACGACATTATTGGCCTTGAGTTCTTTCTGTAACGGCCCGATTATACCTTTTACATACGACTCCCGGGCCTGCAATGTGTTGTCGAGGCGGTTCTTGATATAATCATATTCTTCGGGATGCAGGTACTTGAGTGAAAGGTCCTCAAGTTCCCTCTTAATCAGGGCCATACCGAGACGATGTGCAATGGGGGCGAACACCTCATAAGTTTCTTTGGCGTTTTTTATCTGCCGTTTCTCGGAAAGATATTCCAGCGTGCGCATATTATGCAGGCGATCGGCCAGCTTGATCAAAATTACGCGGATATCCTTGGCCATGGACAGGAGCATCTTGCGAAAATATTCCGCTTTGGTCTCAATCGAGGTCTTGGCCTGATAGGTCGAAATGCGGCTGATACCGTCCACCAGTTCGGCGATCTCATCCCCAAAATCTTTCCGGAGATCATTAACGGTCACCTCGGTATCCTCGACCACGTCATGCAGCAGCCCGGCGGCAATCGTGGTGGTATCCAGTTTTTGAGCGGCAAGAATCAGCGCCACATTTATCGAATGCGTGAAATACTTCTCACCCGAGGCGCGCATCTGATCCTTGTGAGCACGGTCTGCATACTGGAAGGCTCTACGCAGTAAATCAATGCGAACGGAGCCGTTCACTTTTTTGACCTCCTCGATGAAGCGGTCAACTTCCATGTATTTAAAATTTTCCTGCGGCGGCCGATGGCCGATCATATCAATTATTCTCCAGTAACTTCCTGTAAAGTTTTAAATACTGCCCGGTTATATTATTTATATCGAACTTCCGCAGATTATTATAGAATTCTTTTCTGATTTTGTTCCTCAGCTCATTGTCCCGTGATAGACCAAGTATTATATTCGATAACCTGCCCAGATCATGCCTTTCAAACAGGAAGCCGTTTTTATTATCTGAAATAATCTCTTGAATAGCCGGGATTGCAGTGCCCGCAACTACCGCACCGCAGGCGCCCGCTTCCAGCATTGATGACCCCAATCCTTCCGACTTCGAGGCCAGTATGAAAAGATCAAGGTTGCAATAGAAATCCGGCATATCATTCACAAACCCCAGAAACTCGATCCTCCTATTAAAACCCAATTTCCCGGCCTGAAGTTCAAGCGAATCCCGATACGGTCCCTCTCCGGCAACCTTGAAAACATAGTCGCCCAGCTTGTCGTTAATCCCTGCAAGGGCGAGCAAAATCAGATCAACTCCCTTGCCTTGTTCCAAAGCTCCGGCGGTACCGATTCGGAAAACATCCGATTTAGTCCGGCAACTCGAATTGAAAACACCATAGTCGACCGAACTCGGTATGACCTTTATCTTTGACGGCGCCACACCTTTTTTCAGCAGAATATCGAATACTGCTTTGCTTATAGCGGCGTATGCATCGACTTTGGGAGAATTGTACTTCACTCTTTTTGATAAAGAGGTCGATTTATCGAAAGCCGTTCTTACTGTCACCACCATTTTAAGGGATGAATGGAATTTCTTCACGATCAGTCCCAGCGTATGGCCATGAGAATCCGATGCATGAAAAATCTCTGTTCCTATCCTTTTCAATTCTTTAGATAATCGATATCCTTCAGATGGCAGGTTCAAGATTCTGTATCTTGAGGGAATAGTCTCGATGCCGTTGAGCTCGCAATGTTTCAGCAGCTCGCCATTTCTGTGACAGATAACAACTATCTCATGCGCGTTATACTGCAGGGTGCGTGCCAGATTCAGGGTTTGACGCTGCCCGCCCCTGAAACTGTGGCCCAGATCACATAAAGCAATCTTATATTTATTTTCTTCTGAGGGCATAATAATATTTCAGAAACTGTCCAGCGGCAGTGAAACCTGCAATCCACAGACCCGGAAGGCCATCCATGAATCCTCTCTGTAACAGAAACTTCCTTGTAAATGCTATGGGCGGTTTAATCAGCATATAAAAGAGTTTAATCAATATTGGAAGCTGTATTTTCTGCATTGCTCCCCAACGGGCATATTCCTTAGTCTTGCGCACATAGACGGCCAGATTGGGATAACTGTAATGCAGCAAGTCTCCCGAGAGTCTCTTAATCT
>JAABVY010000030.1:0-4762 GCA_011777135.1 Candidatus Zixiibacteriota bacterium
ATCCGTCGAAGTCTTCTGACCTTCAATTAAACCCAGCTTCTGTAAGGCTGCAAGAAGGCGATCGACACCTATTGAGGCTCCGGTTCCTGGAGCTTCCTGTCCTGAAAACCGTCCCACCAGATTATCGTAACGTCCCCCGGCGAACACAGACCCGAATTCCGGCAGGTCTGTGAGTATAGTCTCGAAAATCGGCCCAGTGTAATATCCGAGGCCGCGAACGACTGTCGTGTCAAATACGCATTGCTCGTTTTCGAATCCTAAGGTCATCAGATATTCATGAATCTCTTTTAGCTCGTCTAGACCACGCCTGGCGATTTCGTACTCGCCAAGTAGTTCAGAGCATTTTTTGAATGTCTTCTCGAAATCCCTTCTGGGTATATCCAGGAAATTTTCGATGCATGAAATCTGTTCCGGCTTCAGGTTAAGACCCGGTATTTCGTCTCCCGATTTATCCACCCGACCCGGGCCGAGCTCTGCAACCACCGCCTCACNNGCTCTGCAACCACCGCCTCACGTCCATGTTTATCTAGCTTATCCAGCACACGAAACATGCCTGTGGCGGCGTCTTCATCAAGACCGACATATTCCGCCAGGCCATTGAGAATCCGTCGATTTGAATAGCGCACCGTAAAGTTCTTTATATCGAGCGCTTTCATAGTCTCAATCATAATGATTATGATCTCAGCATCCGAGGCCGGTAAAGTGGTACCGACTATATCTATATCAAACTGCATGAATTCACGGAACCGTCCCGGATCCGGCTTATCAGTCCTCCACACCGGAGCCGCCTGGTAGCGTCTGAATGGCATCGGCAGATGCGGCTGGGAGGCGACATAACGGGCCAATGGCGCAGTCAGGTCGAAGCGCAGCCCCATAGCGGTCTCCTCCGGGCCGATAAAATTAAATATCTGGGTGGAACCCTCCTCCCCATATTCCGCCCCCAGCAGAGTCTCGATATATTCCAGTGCCGGGGTTTGAAGCGGCTGGTAACCGTAACGCTCGAAGACCTTTTGTACTTTTGCTATCAGTTCTCGTCGGATGAACTCATCCTCGGCGGGATAATCCTTAAAGCCCTTAAGAATCTGCGGTTTGACCTTTTTTGATTTTTTCTTGTTCTTGCCCATAATGAAATATAAATCCTGTACCGGAAGGCGGGCTGAGACCGCCGATCCTGATTAAAACTCAGGTCAGTAAATCCTTGTACCACGGACATTTAAGCTATTTGCCACAAACACTCCGGAAGAAAGCCATGATAACCGGCATAGTACTCATTTAATTAAATCCAAATATAGGAATTATTGAATTTAAGGCAAGGCATTTTGGATCTGATCGATGTATAGCATAAGAAGACTAGATAAAGACTTAGAAGTTGATTCTTCGGCAATATCTGGTATAATGGAGTATAATGACTACTAATGCATATGGGCTAACCGCATTGGATTGCTCAAGTTTGATATTCTAAGAACCGATAATACTATCCGAGGGATATCATCATGCCAATGAAATTCTATTTGCTGGGTTTAGCAATCACTGCAACACTTTTTGGGGCAGCTTTTACCGATTCAAATGCTGACCATATTTGCGGCGATGCCAATGGTGATGGAGCCCTTAACGTCAGCGATGCAGTTTACATTGTCAACTATATCTTCACCGGTGGTCCAGCTCCATACCCGAATTGTTGTGAATCTGATTGCCCGCCAACTGTTACAGATATAGATGGTAACACATATTTTACAATCAAGATTGGCGATCAGTGCTGGATGGCGCAGAATTTGAAGGTTACCAGATACCGCAATGGTGATTCCATATCTCAAGTGACTGATGATACCGAATGGTATGGTCTTTCTAGTGGTGCGTATTGCAACTATCTTAATGATGCCGGTCTCGGGAACTTATATGGCAGATTATATAACTGGTACGCTATATACGACAGCCGTGGCCTGGCGCCGGAGGGCTGGCATGTTCCGACTGATGAAGAGTGGAAACAGTTGGAAATGTATCTTGGTATGAGCCAGGCAGAAGCCGACGCCGTAGACTGGCGAGGTACTGATGAAGGCGGGAAACTGAAAGATTATGGCATTGCTCTTTGGAGGAGTCCCAATACAGGTGCAACAAATGAAAGAGGTTTTACCGTGCTGCCGGGCGGACATCGCACCGGCAATGGTTACTTTACCACCATAAATTACGGCGCTTTCTTCTGGTCTTCCACCATGGTTGATATAAACCAGGCATGGCAGCGCTTCTTTGCGAATAATCATGGCGATTTATACCGCAGCGGCTATGATATGAGATGCGGTAAATCCATCCGCTGTATCAAGGATTGATAATATCCCTTCTGATTATTGCCCTCGTTGGATAATTGATATAAGGTGCTGCAGCTCAATAAAAATGGTACTGGAGGGCGGGCTCGAACCGCCGACCCCCTGATCCACAGTCAGGTGCTCTAGCCAACTGAGCTACTCCAGCACAAAGGATTAATTATATTTCATCAAGGCATTTAGTCAAGTATAATCTCTAATCGGCCGTTTGGTTCCGGAATTTATTGTGAGTCTATATATGGCACTGAAAGCTGCCAGTTGAGGGAATTCTTCTATGCCGCAATGCGATACTTCAATACCCAGCGAAGAAGGTATAGATGCCTATAATATCTTATGTCAACTGCCGTATCCGTCAAAAGCTCTCTTAATTCAGATTCTTCGGGGAAATTCTTCACAACATCAAACACCCTGCCATCGGGAAGAATTCTTCTCTGAACGTAATTACCGCAATCATCATAACGCGATGTCACATTCGGCGGATCTGGCTGGGGGAGCATATCAATAAATATGACCGTCGCGCCACCGCTCAATTTTGAATGCAAATTTTCAAGAAAACCTCCGACAAGACCTCGGGGGATATGTGACCAAAAGTCCGATGAAAATGCGCAATCGTAATCATACGCCATATTTGGGAGCCTGTAAACATCCGATCTGAAGAGCGTCACATTCTCGATATCCGACAGCTTTTTTCGGGCTATTTTCAGCATAGACTCGCTGGCATCCACGGCGGTCACATACCTGGCTCTTTTTGCAAGAACTGTCGTCCAATTTCCGGTTCCGCACGCTATCTCTAACACGTTTTTACCTTCTACATCTTTTTCAATAAGCCGTATCAGAGCACCCAGAAGTTTTTCCATTTCCTTGTTGGAAACAAAATTCATGTAAATATCATGAAGCTCTGCAATAGCCTCATAGTAAGCATTCATCTCAGAAATATAGTCATGCTCAGACAATACGAATTATCTCCTAACCGCCCTTACACCCAGAACCTGATTCATCCTCTGGCACTTGAATCCGGCCTCGGCCAGACGTTTTATCACACCCTCCACAAACTGTTTGGGACGGCCCTTGGAATATGGGTTTCCGGTGTAATGAAACAGCCTGCCCTTAGGCTTTATGATCTCGGCCAGCCGGGCATAAAATTCGAATGAATAAAGCTCCCCGGCCAGCGAGAACCTTGGCGGATCATGAATAATGCAGTCGTATTGATCGTCATAACATTCGGCCATGAATTCCTGCGCGGTCATCTCATGAATTTTTATTTTTTCGGAGTACAGCTCCTGCGACCAGGGATTCTCCTTGCGAAGATTTCGGATATTATCATTCGGCTCGCATGAATCCACATGCACCGCGCCCATACGAACCGCCCAGATGGCAGTATATCCGAGACCACCGCACGTATCCAGAACCACATCCCCCTTTTTTATCACTGTCTCGACCTTCTGGCGGGCATCTTCAAATGGCTTGACCTCTTTAGTGCGATGCATCTGGATACCATCAATCTCAACCGTGGGAGCTTCACCTGTCGCCACAAGCTGGTAGTAGCCATCATCGAATACCGCCAGATGTTCCAAATGTCCCTTTTCCAATTTGAAGATGCCGCGCTCTTTTTTCAGGATTGGCAGAATCATCTTCGGATCGATCCTCAGTTCACGTAGATCAATCTCAGTCTCGGACAATCCCAGATCAGTCGAGATCGTAATCTTATCACGCTCTTTGCTGACCGCATCCGCCAGCTTCACCAGCCCATCATGATCAAATACCATACTATACCTCGTCTTGCAGGGTCTTGCCCCGCCACGGGCGGGGTGTGACCCTGCGGCAATTACTGATTATCGGGAACATCAGCCCGCCAAAGTTCTTTTAAATTGACATAAAGGACTTTGAGATATAGTATATCGAAAATCTCGATTAATAAAAGGAGTTTTATAGATGGGCACTGATATTATCCGCGACCTTTCGAAAAAGACTGAGACGAAAATAATGTATCTGATCATGGATGGGCTCGGGGATGTACCCGCAGATGGCAAGGACACTCCCCTGGCCGAGGCCAAAACTCCCAATATGGATGAGCTTGCGAAAGATGCAATGCTTGGTCTTTGCGATCCGATCGCCCCTGGTATCACTCCCGGAAGCGGCCCAGCGCACCTGTCGCTTTTTGGTTATGACCCGGTTGAGAATAATGTCGGCCGCGGTCTGCTGTCGGCTTTCGGATTGGATTTCGATCTGGAGCCGGGTGATCTTGCCATGCGCGGAAATTTCTGTACTATTGATGATGATGGCAATGTTGCCGACCGCCGTGCCGGACGAATTTCCGACGAGCAGAATAAAGAGGCCTGCAAGCTGATACTCGATAATATCGAGATGCCCGATAATGTAAAGCTCTTCCTGAAAACCGAGAGTGAGCACAGGGTACTTGTGGTGCTGCGTGGTGATGGTCTGGC
>JAABVY010000030.1:4821-4961 GCA_011777135.1 Candidatus Zixiibacteriota bacterium
GACCAGCATGCTGGACCAGATAAAAGATATTTTGAAGGATAATCATCCGGCCAATTTTGTGCTTCTGCGCGGCTATTCAAATCCGCTGGAGCTGCCCACTTTCAAGGATAGATACAAGCTCGATGCAATAGCGATCGCCG
>JAABVY010000350.1 GCA_011777135.1 Candidatus Zixiibacteriota bacterium
TTGATTGACCAGAATATGCCTGCGGTTGTGATTGCGCTCAAGGACCAGGTTTACGACAAGGTCATGTCGAATATTCAGGAGATCAAGGCGCGCAATGGGCGGATACTTGCGATAGCGACCGAAGGCGATACGGATATTGCGAATATGGTTGACCATGTGATTTACATACCGCATGTGCCCTATCATCTGACCCCGCTTCTGTCGATAATACCGCTTCAGCTTCTGGCATATCATACCGCGGTTCTTCGAGGATGCGATGTCGATCAGCCCCGAAATCTTGCCAAGAGTGTGACGGTGGAATAGATTTCGTCCGTGCGGCGCGCACCTCCCAGGGCTCGCTGCTTATTGTGGCGCACGCGGACGTACGACGCACTTGACTTTTTTGTACGGCCATGTAGGGAAGAATTCGGAGCGGAATCAAAGCTTCAGCTTGATGGAGCGGAGCGATTCTGCCTATGATAATTCATGTGCTGGGCGTACCTCCGGTGCGCCCAGTGGACGCGGAGCACGAGGACGTACTCCGCGCACAAATAAGAAAATAGGCAAAACCGCTAAAGGGTTTTGCCCTACCCTTGCGTCATTCTGAGCGCAGCGAAGAATCTCTCTATTTCAAATACAGCATCTTCTTTGAAATTATCTGTTTTCATNNCCAAATAAATTTGGGCGTGCCACCCAGATTCTATTTATTCTATTAAATAGAATAATATAAAACCGTTGAGCAGGGTCTTGATCCCGATTTATCGGGATTGTGACCCTGCGCCATATCCACACAATAATTATGTAGGGAAGAATCCGGAATGAAATGGAGTGATTCTGCCTATCCCATAGTAGGGCAGGTTCCCCGTGAACCTGCCAAACCTAAATAGGCAGGACTACGGGGGTCTGCCCTACTGTAATTCAAAAAAACATCCGGGGTGACCCAATCTTTAGATTGGGTTTGTTATAGAGAATCCCAAGCTGAAGCTTGGGGCACCCAAACAGGTATTCAAGAATCTTCTGTAAGTGCCTTTCCTGACGGGCTTAAACCGCCGGATCCGGGAATCCGACGGCACGTGTTTACCAATGGTTATTTCAAGTACAACATCTTTTTTGAAATAATCTGATCGCCGGATTGAAGCTGATAGAAGTAGATGCCGGAGGGGACATACTTATCATAATCATCCCGGCCGTCCCAATAGATCGAATGGCTCCCACCTGATTGAATGCCCTTGTATAA
>JAABVY010000189.1:0-352 GCA_011777135.1 Candidatus Zixiibacteriota bacterium
TTTGGCGAGGATTCTCCCCAGGCTTCCTCCGCCAAGTATAGTCTGGCTGCAATTCTCGAAAATAATGGACTGATATCTGAAGCCAGGCAAATGGCAGAACAATCATGGATCAGTTTCAAGAAAAGCTCCGGTCCTGATGACGGCAGCACACTTTTTGCTCAAATCAGATATGCCTGGCTTCTAATGAAATCCGATGATATGGAAAAAGCTTTCCAGATTGCTCATGACGCATTTGACCGTGCCAGACGTTCGTATGATATTACTCATAGCGTTTATGAAAATGTACAAAGCTGTCTGGCAGGTTTATATATCGCAGAGGCAAAAATAGACTCCGCTCGGATTTTGTATGGTG
>JAABVY010000189.1:375-7905 GCA_011777135.1 Candidatus Zixiibacteriota bacterium
AGGTACAGTGGATTTACACTATAGCGAAATCGGTCTGGATATATATGGCTTCACCAAAGTCACAAAGAATTTGAAAGATGAAGATATCTTTCCCTATCTGAGTAATCTTGATATAGATTTCGCTGTTTTGAAAGAAAATGGTGATTGTGGAAAGTATTTTGATGTGTCTGGTTATCCTTCCATCAGGCTCTTGTGCAACGGTTACCTGATCTGGGAAAAACAATGGTTCACGAGCGATTTTATTTCATCACGAATGCTTGATGGTATTGTTGCTGCGCAAACCCGCTCCCCATTTGTTGCAGGTGGGATGATAGAGAATTGATTACCTGAACGCTCCAAACCCCGCATACCAGATCCCCATAAATACCATGCATTCTTAGAACGAATTAGACCTGAAATCAAATTAATATATTGGAAAGAGGGCAGATTGTAGTTATTTTTACTTCAGGCGAGGATAGGCAGGTTTGGATTTTTATGCACAGGGTCTTTACAAAGTTGCTTCTTGATGGTTATTATCGAAGATATTAAAATGTGGATGAGCTTCTTTTTGTTCACAAAAGTCATTTAAAGGCGGCTCAAATGTCGATAACCAGAGTAGTGCCAAAGCTAATTCCGACTATGCTCGGCGAACATCTGGGTCCGGAGCGGTTACTTAAAGTTCAGAAAAAGCGACTGAAAAGGCTGCTGCGCCACACACTGTCCAAATCGCGATTTTACTCTGATTTTTATTCTGAATCAGGCATAACCCGTGATAATATTGAGCAAATCTCCATTGAGGATCTTCCAGTCGTCGATAAAGAGCTTTTGATGGGCAACTATGATGATGTTGTCTGTAACCATGAACTCGGGAAAGACCAGCTGGAGGCATTTGTTACCGATCCCCAAAATATCGGCAAAAAATATAAAGGTAGGTATGCTGCAATCCATACCTCCGGATCGACCGGCACCATCGGGCTTTTTGTTTATGGTCGCTCGGAGTGGTCCCAGGTCAAGAGCCTCTCCCTGCTTCGAATAGGACGGGCGAGATTAAATCCCTTCAACCGGGACAAATACACTTTCATTGGAGCTCTTGATGGCAATTTTGCGGCTGCTAGCCTTTCACGAGATGTACCGCCATTTCTGGCAAAATCCCAGTGTATCTCAATCAACGATCCCATTGAAAAAATTTCCGCCAATATCGATAAATTCAAGCCGACTTTGCTGTGCGGTTATGCTTCAGGCATCCATCTTCTGGCGCAACAACAATTAGATGGTAAAATCAATATTCATCCCCGACGAGTCTTATGCACAGGTGATGCTCTTACAAAGATAATGCGGGGCATAATAACTCAGGCATTTGGAGTGGAGCCGAATGACTTCTACGGAACTTCCGAGGCCATGGCGTTTGGAATAGAATGTGATGAGTATCGCAGGCATCACCTTTTTGAGGATTGGGTGATATGCGAGGTACTGGATGATCAGCTTCATCCGGTGCAGGCGGGAACTCCCGGCCGGCTTTATATTACCAACCTCTATAATTATACCCAACCGCTCATACGCTATGCCATGAATGATGAGATTACTCTGAGCAAAGAAACCTGTCCCTGCGGAAGGCCGTTTCGGATTGTTGATAAGATCGCCGGAAGGAGAGAGGAATTTCTGTGGTTTAACAAGCCGGATAATTCTAGGGAGTTTATTCACCCCATTGTACTGGTCGAATTCCTTGTTCCCGGTCTTGAAAGATGTCAGTTTATTCAGACTGATCCCGATAAGCTGTTGGTGAAGGCAGTTGTCAGGGGCGATCAGAATGCCGCGGTAGGCGTCATCAAAGAACGCATGACGAAAATTCTCGCCCAAAAAGGACTTAAAGAGCATGTTAAGGTTGAGATTGAGCTAACCAATGCTATAGAAAATGATGCGCGAACTGGAAAATTCAGGTTGATTATACCCTATCAATTACTGAGATAAGTTGATCCAATTTTCAAGAGTCATATTCGAATAAAGTATTCTTAAAATCCCAGGTACTCGACAATTTCTTTGACAGTCATGTCATCGAATTTGAAGCGGAATTGTATAAATGGGCCCTGGGCGGTAAAGTCTCCATCGGAAAAATCACGGTCTTCGAAGCCGCTTAAATTATATCCAACACTGGCCCAGGCATCCTTGAAGATGCTGTAACCCAGCGAAATGCCGCTCCCATACTCGTACTGTTTCAGGTTCCAGGAATGCAGCAGGCTCAATCTTAGCCCGACATCCCATTTGTCGCTAAGATCATACCGCGATTCCAGTCCGACAAAATCAGTATATCCGCTGTATTTATTGGAACCGATTAATTCGCTCATATACTTGGCGCCATATTGAAGCGAGAGATTGAAGCGATTAGAGAATCTGGAATTTATATTGATATTGTTAACCAGGCGCCAGTTGTCATAATCAACCGGGCCGCCCTCTTCGGTCGAGAACCTAAGGTCGAGCCTGTTGAGTGCCAGCCAGACAGTCCGCAAAGGACGATATACAAATCCGAGCCTGATATTCCCATCGAGTTTTCTAAGACCGGCTGAGGTCTCGCTTTTGTTTATCCTGGTGGACATAAGCAGCCCTAGTCCGCTTCGCGGTTCCCCGAACATGTTTGCAACAATTCCGAGCCGATCCTCGATCCGGGAGTTGCGGTACTCGAAGCGCGCCGTGCTCGACCACATCTTCTCATGATAGGATCCACCCAGAGAAAAAGCGGTAAAGTCCTCGGGATTGCCGGAAGCCGGGATTAGACTGCTATCCGGAAACAGCTCGCCGTCGCTGGTGAGAAGTTCGCCATGGTCCAGGCTGAAATTGATACTGAGCTTATCATTGATTTGCCAGGCCTGCATCAGGCCAATATTGGAAAACAATCGCTGTGCATTTTCATTGTATCTTCTCTCGATATCTGAATGGATTCGAGCGCCTTTCCAGGGCTGGGCCTTGAAACCGAAGCGGGTGTCATTGGCAGTCAGTCTGCTTCCGCCTGCAAAATCCTGCTGTGCAAAGAATGTCAGGTTTCGGTTGATATGATAGTCGGCTCCCACAGTCGTGCGGGTGGGGAAGTCCGGGTTATTATTTTTTATGATCGACTGCTCACGCATCAAGCGTAGTTCCAGCCTATCGGCCCAAACCTTATAAGATCCACCCGCCATCAGCTGGCAGGAGCGATTAATTGTTCCATCTGTCAGCCGGTCTTCAGCATAACGAATCCCGCCTTGAGCCGATAGACGCTTTTTAGTCATGTTGACTTTAAGCTGGCCGAAGTCCCTACGAGAATCGGTCGAAAGATATGATTGCCTGTACACATGTCCATTCATGGTGAGGGACTCGCGCAGCCGGTATGTGGCGATCGCTCCGAATTTTCGTGTTCCTCTCTGACTGAGACTGAGTTGTCCCAGACCGAATTCCGTGTCCTGATTGCGAATAAATATTTTGCCGCTGAGTTTCTTAATATTGCGTTCCAGCTCGATAAGATAAGCGTTGCCGCTTGCACGCTCGCTTCCCTCTTTTACTTTGGTGGCGGCAAACTCCGTCTTGAGCTCCATGCCCTCAGCCAGCTTCAGGGTTGCATCAATACTCCCAAGATAGCCATATCCTCCGATCCTTCCCTCGTGGATATATGTTCCTCCGAGATTCAGATTCTCTTCAGCCAGATCTACTCCTCCGCGACCGCCGTAGTTGTAAGACCAGTCATTGTCATCATAGGATTCATAATTGATAGTAATAAACACCGGATTGAACTGTTCGTCGCGGCTTGGTACGGGCCTCTTGAAAAATATAACCCCATTGTAGTAGTCAATATCATAATCCATAAATTGACGCATTATCTGTCGGGAAATAATAACATCATTCTGGAATCGATCACGTGTTTCGATGACCACACGCTCGGAATTGTCCACAATATTCTTACGCGAAAGATTATATGGTCCGGATGTCCCGTTGCCCTGAATTTCATCCCTGACAAATGCCTGGTTAGACCTGCTTAAAAAGAAATTGAGATTTTGTTTTTCCCCATTTCCTTCGACTTTAATTCCATTGAATGTTCTATTGTATCGCGACAACTCGGTGACATTAAGACCGGTATTAAAATCACCGTACATGGCATAGTAATTGGAGGATTCGAGTTTTGCAAATATTCCTCTCGAGCTTGAGGAACCGTAATGCTGGCTAGTACCATCGCCATACAGGGGATAAAAGGCATCCGGGTTTATAATTCTGAATATATTGCTATCCGGATCTGAATTCCATCTTTCAGAATCCATGCCCAGCGTCAGCATATGATCTCCATGGATGGAGCCGCGGGCAAAGTATGATGCCCGTCCTTCGCTGTATGTCTTGGTATCCACACCGGCATCTGCAAGATTGCTGCGATTGCCACGAGTGGTATTGTATCCAACTGTTCCTTCTGCCAGTCCGACAAGCATCCAATCTTTGATTTCCGGTTTTAGCCAGACGCGGATCTCTTCATCTCGGTCAAGAAGATGGAATCTCAAGGTCGCCTCGCCGCTCCTTGAAGAGGGCTGCAGCTCGAGCAGAGCGATACCATTCTCACCAACAAGGTATTTCGGATTATGATCTTTCAGCTTTAGCAGGGGATGTTCCCTCAGCTCATCAATGGTCTGTTGCGCCATATAAGGAGGATCGATTGACCACTCGCCGGCCACGCCTGGACGGGCAGGATACCCGTCGGCGTCTATAAAACGAACAGCGATGATGGGAGACTGACGCCCATCCGCAATGAGCCTGGAGAGTGAATCCACGACCTCCACGCCGACCGGAGGACCGGAGTAATGAATTGCGCGGGAAATTGTTGAAAACCGGCCGGATTTTTCATACATCACCGCCCTTAAATTATTGGTACCTTCATGTAAATCGATGCCTGTCCAGATGCTGATGGCGACGGAATCCGAACCGCCGGTAATCGTCTCAGAGAAGTTGAGCGATGAAACCTGTTTGCCATCGAGCAGCAGTCTGGGAGTTCTGTCGGAATAATGTTTAATAGCAACTTTCAAACTTGGAATGGGCGGGATATGGTCTTGAATCGGCCACAGCCACTCGAATCCCGGCTCCTCATTCTCGAGCCATTCCTGAGTGAGTTCGGCAAAAGACCTGGCGGTATCCTCCGAGAGATTGGCCGCTTCCAAAGGTTCTCCGGGACGAAGTCCGATAATATTTGTCAAAAGGCTGTCTTCGCCGCGGGCGATATCGAGCAGTTGATATTTCGTGATTTTCTCTGAGAGTATTTTTATATCTACACGCCGGTTAAGATCATCTCTGCCTCTGATTATATCCGCAGAAATCGGTTCATCAGGACCTTTGCCGGCTACCGTAAACTGGGACGAATCGAGCTTCAGCCCATTGATGATATATTCGGCGACTGCCTCTGCACGTGCCAGTGACAAAGCATAATTATCGGGATAAATATCTCGACTTCTTGGATTTATGGGCGTGCTGTCAGAATGTCCCGTAATATAGATATGCTTAATATGAGAGTCTTTGTAACGGTCGATAATATCATCCAGACTTGCTTTCATGAGAGAATCAAGCTTCACCTCGAATGAAGGGAAATATGGCGACAACATTATTGGCGCCGATGGCAAACGATCCTCACGAGCCTGGATCGTAAGGCTGTTCCAGGCAATTTGTGTTCTCTGATTTGATCTATCAGGTGTATCAAAGATCATAAAGCATTCGGTTTTCAATTCGGCAGTAGTGTCAAAAGGACATAGGATAGCGTCGAATGTCAATGATTTGTTTTTCTCTTCCGACATTTCACCCAGTTCATATTCAAGAATCTGTTCGGATATTGCGGGATCATCCATAGGCTGATCCATAAGACTGCTGCTTCCATTTGCATATTCCAGCTGATCGGGCAGCCTTACCATTAGTCGCAGGTGGCGGAGGGGTACAGTATTTCTCTCGAGGTCGATCTTGTAGTGTATTACTGTTGAATCAAGTTTGCTGGACATCTTCAGTTTCAACTCTCCCACCCGCTTCGGTCTCAGCCTGATCTCAAAATCAACCTGCCATAAGCTTCCGGACTGTAAGTCTACAAATTTGGAATACGGGTTTCCAGCGGATTGGCTGTTTTCATTACAGGTAATGACTTCATAATGTCCGGGCAGTCCATCTCTATCAAGTTGCACCACATGTGTCCCCGGGGCGATCCCCTCAAAATGATACATACCGTTTGAATCCGTTACCGCGTAGGCGCCATTCTCGAGATAGACCCGCACGCCGGNNCGCCCGGCAATGAAAGTCTCGTTTCTAAAAAGCTCCTCGCGGACTCGAACAGTCGCGCTGGCTGTGTTGGAAATCTGCCCGCTGACATCTGCAGCATAGGCCATGTTAGTCAGATCGCCGGGTCTTGCCGTCGGACCGACTTCGACTATGTAGTTGATCTGGGTGCTCCCTCCGGGCGCCATGGCATTCGGATTGAATGTCAACATCCTGCCGTCAGGAGATATCTGCGGGTCGCCCGCCGGAACACCATCAAACATAACGGAACCCGGCTGGTATCGTGTTGAATATGGCAAATTGTCGATTATATTGAAATTGTCCAAAGTTACCGTGCTGGTATTTTCAACATTTAGGCTGTACTGCAGATAGTCTCCTGCTGACACGATGCTTTTGTTTGCCGTTTTGACGATAAATATCGATGTTCCTTGAATAAGAAACGAAAGCGTGTCCGAGGAAACATCCAGAGAATCAAAAATATCATTATACCCGGCTTCCAGTATATGACCATCTTGAGCTACCACAGTTCCATTAAATGCGGCCGAGGCCAGCCCGAATCCAGATTGAATATAACCGGTAAAAACTCCGGTATTGACATCAGTTTCAGAAAGCCGCAGAAGCTCGCTCTCACCATTTTGCGGAGAGACAAGATTTATGAGAATGGTCTCATGGGCTTGACTGTCGAGATTTTGGTCCATATCAGCCAGCCGGATGAAGACCGGTTCTCCAATAATAAACCGGGTGGATGGGATCAGTGGCACCGGCTGGTTTATCTCTATATAATCTGTCCCGCCAATTTCCATGGGAAGATCAAGCGGTTCGAAAGGACCTGAAGGCAGTCCGCTGGAACTATAGTAAGTTGTAGATACATGAATGAGATCAGCAGAGGAACTGCCGGGGGCATAGCGTAAAAAATCCAGCGTAGATCGAGTACGGTCAATCTCGGTAATGACCGTTACAATGTTTGATTCTGATCTGATTTCGTCCAGGTTTCCAACGGAGTAGGTAGCTCTTGCCACATTGGTGATCTCAGTCTCCGGAGGCACGGACAAAGCCGTATTCGCCAGACAGAAGCTAAGCATTAAAATCAGATAAATTGCTAGAGCCCGAGAATTGGACGTACGCCGCCGTTGAGCTTCACCTGTAATTCGGCCTGCGCATCTGTCTCGATTAGATCGATGCGGACAGCCGAGGATGAAGCCCGTTAATTTCGCAGCGGCATCGGTAAGGGTACCGATGCCACTGCGACAGTATTTAAAGATCACATTCAAGACTCTAAGAGCTAATCCTAATTGA
>JAABVY010000190.1 GCA_011777135.1 Candidatus Zixiibacteriota bacterium
CGATAGGCTGGTAGATATTGTTAAAAAGAATCGTGCTAAGCCGGCCAAAGAAATCGCCCATACAATCGTCGATGCTATACATGAATTCAAGGATCCGGATTTTGTACTGGACGATTTGACTATAATGATCCTGAAAGTCATAACGTAATATATCTATAACAAGAATAACAACCATTTATGACAAAAGACATTATAATTGACATTGGCTGGAAATTGAATACTTTTGCCGTGTATAAGAATTAATAAACTATCGATCATTCATTCAGGAGAACAAAATGGATCTGAAAAAATTGGTTATTATCCTGTCATTTGTGCTGGTCACTGGCGGGATTTTATTTCTTGCATGCAGCAGTGACGAGGAGCCTCCGGTTATTCTTCCTCCGACAGATGAGATAAATGTATCGTACATTTCACCAGGTGATGCTCCTACTATAAATGGAGAGTTAGATGAGGGAATCTGGGAGGCTGGCAACCTGACCCAGCTGATTTCCGTGGACACTTCCGAATATAATCCCAGAAATAATGTCGCGCTTGTCGATATCATCGCCTTATGCGATTCCAATTATTTGTATATTGCAGCAAGCTGGAGCGATGATACTCGTAATGTCCGCTATCGGCAATGGGTCTGGGACACCGTCTCATACAACGATCCAAATGTTCCCTATCCCTGGAGACACACATTCACCTATAAGGAAGACAATATCTCGTTTTTCTTTGATCCCGATCCGAGCAGCAACGGCGCCAGCCAGAGCGCTGCCGAGGTCGGACCGAATTGCGCATTGATGTGTCATGAAATGGATCTTGTGATGGTCAACGAGACCGGGGTTAATGTTGATGGATGGTTCTGGCGTGCAGGCGTTACTAATCCGCTCAGTCGTGCACTCGATATGAACTTTGTAGATTCTCTACAGACCGATATAAATTTCCATGGTCTGGATGCGGTGGAAAACACGGGATATGTTCCAAATTTTGAACCGGAAGGCCGAACTCCGCTGTACACACACACAATCGATACAGTTATTGCAGGTACTGACACTTCTTATACGATAGTAGACGGTGAAACTCTTTTTGCAGAAGATTCAATAGCATATCTGGCCGATCAGGTAATTCCGGCAGCGCTTGCAGAACAGCTTGATAGCGTATTCGTTCCCAGCTATGTTCTTTCTGGTCAGGCATCCGGAAGCCGCTGGGATGTTGAGGCAATCGGAGCTTATGATCCTGTCCGTAAACGCTGGACAGTCGAGTTCAAAAGAGCTCTTAACACAGGCAATGCCGACGATATGGTTTTTGAGATAGGCAATGAGTATGGCATTGCTGTGGCAATCGGCGACAATACCAAGCATCCTCATACCGGTTTCGATCCTGTCTTACTAAAATTCTAAGGAATAAGATTTCAAATTTAAGCCGTCTCAGATCGGGGCGGCTTTTTTTTGCAATGGCTTTGCGCAACGGCATTCAACGTATATATTATAGGAAAATTGAAACTGGAGGCAGCATGGCATTAAAGACAGCAGAAGAATATAAACAGAGTCTGCGGGAGATGCGCCCGAATATACATAAATTCGGCAGGCTTATAGAAGATGTTACATCCGATCCCGCCACAAAATGGACCGTAGAAGGGCATTCACAGATTTATGAGGCCCAACATGATCCGGAATTGAAGGACAAGGTCACGATCATATCTCACCTGACGGGCGAGCCAATTTCTCGATATCTCTCGATCATCCGCTCAGCGGAAGAGCAGATCGATAATTCGAAGATGAAGCGCCTTCTCTTTCATCTTTCCGGAACCTGTACCGGCGGGAGGTGCGCAGGATGGACCG
>JAABVY010000332.1:0-132 GCA_011777135.1 Candidatus Zixiibacteriota bacterium
GAGCTGAGGACCGAGGGGGCCGTCACAATTCTGGCGGGCCCTCAGGCCAATGTTGATTATGCCGGAGAAAAGAACTGGCGGGATCACCCCCATCGGTTTAAAGGCCTTGCAGAATACTTCGACTTTGGCCTG
>JAABVY010000332.1:283-520 GCA_011777135.1 Candidatus Zixiibacteriota bacterium
CCAGCATCTTGATAAGGTGCGCTGGGATAATATTTACATACTCGCCAAAAAAGAGCTTACTCCTTTAAATGTCAGAACGGGACAAGTTTTGCAACACATCGGTTGCCCCCACGCGGCCCGTAATTTAGATCACCACATCGATTATCCGGCTTCAATCAACACAGGACATGGAAAAAAGATCAGACGTCGCCTGCGAGGTTGCAGCTTCTGCGATGTGGCCGTGGATAAAGGTTTTCA
>JAABVY010000332.1:541-1019 GCA_011777135.1 Candidatus Zixiibacteriota bacterium
GGATATGGAGGCCGTGATTGCTCAAATACAATGCCTGCCGAAAGCGCCGGATGGCAGAAAGATACCCTTTGAGCTCATCAATGAATATCCTTTGCCGGTCCTTTCCGATTTGCTGGATGCGATCTATTCACGGGACATTGGACTATCACAGATCAATCTCACCTTAAGAGCGGATGGACTCATTTCAGGAATTCAGCATTTAAAAGCGCTGCTGGCAGTTACTGCCCGGCGCGGCATTTTCGTATTGTTGAGTTCCATCGGGTTTGAGTCATTTGATGACCGCATCCTGCGAAACCTGAACAAAGGGCTGAGTGTCGCAGACAACTTGCAGGCCATACGGCTGATGCGGGATCTCAAAGCTGAATTTGGAGATGCATTCGGATATTCAACCAGAGAAGGGGCTAACCACGGCTTTATCCATCCCACGGCATGGGACACGACAGAAACTTCCGCTGAAATTCAAAAAACAATTCACCTC
>JAABVY010000160.1:0-774 GCA_011777135.1 Candidatus Zixiibacteriota bacterium
TGAATCTCTGAAAGATAACTTCAGATCCAGCAGGTTAGGCCTTAACCTGCGGAAAAGGAGGAAGCATGAAGCATAATACATGGACGTGAGACATTTTATCATTTAAATGGACACTTATATCTAGTTTGAAAGGAGGTATTTTGCGAAAGAACTTCAAGATAATACTGACAGCTTTGGCGGCCTTGAGCTTACTAATCCTGACATTTGCCATCTATTCCTGCTGCGAGGACTGCCCGATCGGCCCGGTACAGTCCAGACCATACAAGGGCTGGCTGTATGCCACTAACATCCAGAATAACTGGGTCTATAAGATCGACACGGAGATCGATTCACTGGTTGACAGTATTAACTCCGGAATCGATCCGAGTTATACGCCTGGTTCGATAGATGTTTCGCAGGATGGACACTATCTTGCGGTTCCATATTACAGTATACCTTTGAATGACAAATTTGTGAGGATTTATGACGCTCAAAGTCTGGAGATTATTATAGATATAGCCGACTACTTTTTTCCGATTTTTATCACTGGTGAAAATATCCTATTGGCTATTAGAAACGGCGTGCATATTTACAGCCTGCCGGACTTCACCTTGCTGAGCAGTGATTCCATTGGGCCATCGCTATTTCCCGTGCTATACGAGAAAAAGCATTTAGTTTATATCCTCAGTATGGTTGGTTATACAAATACGGATTCCACATTCTTGTATGCCTATGATTACAAACAGAGGAAAAAGGTCGGACAATGGTTTTTCAGTGACAGCAAGGACAGCCTGG
>JAABVY010000160.1:797-1009 GCA_011777135.1 Candidatus Zixiibacteriota bacterium
GGCCAGTATTGGTCCGTTTGATATCCATCCCGATGGAGAGAGAATTTATGCTCTAGGAGGTTCGGAGAATGACGGCGCAACTATGGCCTGCCATGATCTACAGACCGGAGATTTAATTTTTTACAACAGATTATTTACAACAAATGGAGGAATAAAGGTATCTCCAGATGGTAAAGATGTCTATGTTACTGATCCCGGAAGCAGCACCAGTA
>JAABVY010000160.1:1125-1348 GCA_011777135.1 Candidatus Zixiibacteriota bacterium
GCTTCGCCAATCGCCTTTACCCCTATCGGCAATAAAGCATATATTGGATCGGGGCGACCAAATATCCGCGCGGGAACCATAGCCGTCGTCGATACCAGAACACGTAACATAATAAAAAATATCTGGCCAGATCTCGAACATTTTATCGGTGTTCTGAAGGTGGGGCCAAAACTTTAATCGAATGGGGTACAAATATGAAAAAGATTTTTATCCGTCCCGTAGG
>JAABVY010000160.1:1400-4382 GCA_011777135.1 Candidatus Zixiibacteriota bacterium
GGGCTCTTTCACCAAATCCGATTTCACAATATTTTTATTTATAGTTCGATGACAAAATGCATTCACATTGCATCCGGGATACAATATAGATACGATAAAAGTGCCGGTTCACAATCTACCGAGGCGGATCAAGACCCGGCATTGCGATGAAGTACAATAGCTCGCATTGTATGCGGGATGTCGGGATGGTCCCACCTGTCGCTGCGCTCCAGATGGGGCACCCACAAATATGAGCCGGAAATAAAAGACGATACATCAATAATAAAGCCCGCGAATGATATATTTGCGGNNCCCCAAGCAAGCACGCTAACCAGACTGCGCCACTCCCCGACGCAGACTCCTAAACTACATATAGAACTGGAAAAATCAAGCCAAAAGTTTCTGAAGTTCCTTCAGGTCCTTCTTAATTTCCTTGATTTTGCTCTTGAGCGAGCCGTTGGATATGACAGGGTTCCCGCTGATCCTGGCCTTCGCGCCCCGGCGTGATTTGAGTTTTTGCCGGGCCCCCTCGATAGTGTAGCCCTCCTCATGAAGCAGGTTCTTGATGCGATGAATCAGGTCGATTTCGCGCTTTTGATAAATCCTGTTGCCGCCCCGATTTTTCTTGGGCTTCAACGAAGGGAATTCCTTTTCCCAGAATCTGAGAACATAGGCCTTGGTGTCGGTAATTTTGGCAACTTCAGAAATGGAGTAGTAAAGCTTGTTATTATTGTTGGCATTATTGCGTTTCAAAGACACTCCCCCACCGTCGTTTGAGACACTTGAACTACATATACGGAACGCACATAATATATGTTGCTTAAAGTGCTATGTCAAGCGAATAGATTAAAATTCTGACTTCAGGTCGCGGGTCATCAGATCCAGAAGAGCTGACTGAGGATCCTTGGAATTGAAGAGAATCTCATGCACCTGCACTGCAATAGGCATTTCGATCTTATACTCGGACATAAGCTTATATGCCGCCTCAGTTGCCTTCACACCCTCCACAACCATGGTCATCTCGGCCATAGCGCCCTCGAAACTTAAGCCCTTACCTATCTTCTCTCCGAATGTGCGGTTGCGTGAATGGCGCGAGATACATGTGGTGACGAGATCCCCCAGCCCGGAAAGTCCCGCAAATGTCAGGGGATTTGCGCCCATTGCGACCCCCAGCCTGGAAATCTCTGCCAGCCCTCTTGTAAAAAGCGCACCCTTCCCGTTATCCCCCCCATCCAGCCCGTCAAGGATTCCCGAGGCAATAGCAATCACATTCTTGAAAGCGCCGCCGGTTTCCACGCCGATTATATCCGGGGAACTGTAGGCTCGGAAAAAGTGATTGGAGAAGATATCGCGCAGGAATCCGGCCCGATCTTCATCAGAACAGCCTATTACCACCGAGGTGGGCATTCCCCGGGCGACCTCCTCGGCATGTGACGGTCCAGAAAGCGTGGCCACATTTGCATAATCGGCATGCTTGATCCCATCAACTATAACCTCAGACATGCGCATTAATCTTTTGGTATCGATCCCCTTAGCCAAGTTTAGAAATGTAATCCCTTTTTCGAGCCCGAGCGTATCAAGCTGCTCGCAAACGTCGGCCACAGTATGCGATGGTATGGCCAGGCAGATAATCGATCGGCCCTTGGCGGCCTGTGCCAGATCTTTATATATTTCGATTCTGTCGGGGATGATTACGCCGGGCAGCTTGATCTTGTTTTGACGATTCTCTACCAGGGATTCGAAATCCGCCGGATTGAATTCCCAAATGGAGACATTATTGCCGTTCATATTAAGAAGATTGGCGACAGCAATGCCCCAGCTGCCGCCTCCCAGTACAGCGATATTATTCGGCACTTCTCCCCTTTCCTATTTTATTTTCCGTACCTGCGATTAATCGTCCGATGTTTGACCTGTGAGCAAGCACCACCGCGATTGAAATCACCGCAGATAATATAACCAGCTCATCGGGAATGTTTTTATTCAAGATAAATCTTTCAAACAGCACAAACAAGGTCAAAAAAACGGCTGCCGAAATCGATCCCAGCGAGACATATCGTGAGAGTGCTAAGACGATGATGAACAGGATAAAAGCCAATCCTACCTCGAGGGGCAGAAGGGCCAGGAAAGCTCCCGCCGCTGCCAGCACCCCCTTCCCCCCTTTCAGATTGGCGAAGATCGTAAACATATGACCAAGCACAACTGCTACCGTGCAGATCAACTGCAACTGCAGAAGGCTGAGTATATCGGCAGGCTGGAAGATACGGGGTATGAAATAGACCGCCGTAAATCCCTTGGCGAGATCCAGGAATCCAACCAGCAGAGCGACCTTGATTCCGGCGACACGATAGACATTTGTAGCGCCCGCGTTTTTTGAACCATAATCGCGGACATCGACGCCTTTCAAAATCCGCACCACGATTATGGCAAATGGTATCGAGCCTAAAACATAGGCTGCTATGACTGCCAGAAATGAATTAAGCATCAGTTTTGTTCCTCAGTTCCTGCTGCAAATATAGACGATTCGCGGGGTTTTGCCGCCGGGAGGCTTATTCGTGAAACATTCATACATATCCTCCAATTTAAGATTGGCTGATCTGAGAATTTGCATCACCTCGGAGGTGCGATATGCCCGTTCCGGGACGCTAGCCTCGGCAACTTTATGAACCTGATTGTCTGATTTGGAATAAACGGTTATTGTTATCTCTGCAATTCTCTCAGCCGCATTATAGCTGCTGTACCAGATTGAATAAATCCTGTCCGATTCTCTCTCGACAGTCCAGTTGTGCCAGTTCTTTTTGAAGCCGTAATGTGTATTCAAATCGAATATAAATCTGCCTCCAGGCTTCAGGCTGGTCGAGACTCTGGAAAATATATCCTGCACATCGCCAATATGTATAAAATGATTGATTGTGTCAAACAGACATAGAACCAGGTCGAAACTCCCGTCAATTTCAAATGTTCGCAAATCAGCTCGAATTAATTTTATCTTGCGCTTGGACGACC
>JAABVY010000223.1:0-2600 GCA_011777135.1 Candidatus Zixiibacteriota bacterium
TACCAAACTGGGCCTATCAGCCCGAGCCTATGATCGGATCATCAAGGTCTCGCGCACGATTGCAGACATCGAGGCCGACGAGCAGATCGAAACCCGGCATATATCCGAGGCAATTCAATACCGCAGCCTGGATCGGAATTTGTGGATGTGACAGGTGTATAATATTTATGAACGCAAACTGCTGTAAATAGGTCTATTAAGAGATGGAATATTGGGCCTCTTGAAATGAAATAATAATGATAATATCATGGGTGAGATTGTCATGTCAAAATGTTTCAATTTATGTTTTGCTATATTGTGCAGTGTCATTTTAGCGACTGGATGTTACACATTTGTACCCCACCTAACAGGTGGGCGAAGAAAATTTCAACTGCTATGCTGCTTTTCAAATTCAGACATAGCAGAAGAACCGAATTAAACCCACATTTTCATGTGGGGTACCGGTGTTCGGATGCCGTCGGGCTGGTCTACTTCATGACTTCTTGCGCGTACTGCTCCACGCTTCGGAGGTTCGAGGAGACCAGGTAGTCCGTCGGGTTCATATCCCATCCGGATGCAACGGCGTAGCCCAGTTGCAGCGCTGCCACGGCCTCCTGCACCTCGTCCGCAGCTGCGGACTTATGTTCCTGGAGCGTTTCCACCGATACGTGGGTGACGCTCCACGTCTTTCCACTGGTCCTTTCGAAAATCCTGACAACTTCGAGCGGGGTGTGGATCGAAGGCCCGCCAACAGGCAGGACGGCATTCTTTGCCTTCGGATTCGAAACTGCCTCTGCTGCCGTGCGGGCCACATCTTTGTGACTGACCCAGCTCATGCGGTTGGTACCGTCCCCGTAGATGGTCGCCGAGCCGTTCGGGTAGTCAAACCCGAATGCGGGGCTGAGCCACACTTCCATGAAGAAATTCGCCGCCAGGATCACGTGCTCGATGCTGCTTGACCTGAGATGATTCTCCGCCGCGGCTTTTGCGTCGCCCAATGCGAAACCGGGCTCAGGAGGATGCGGAAACGACGTATAGACGAACCTCTTGGCGCCAGCAGCAGTTGCGGCGTCAATGAGGCCTATGGTCCCGGTCCGGTCAACGTCTCCGATTGTGTTTCCCTCCTGCCAACTAAACGGCATCGCCGAGACCGTGCTGATCACCGCATCGACTCCGTCGCAAGCTGCGTCAAGAGAAGCGCGATCTCGGAGATCTCCCTCGACCACCTCGATACCTGCGCCCTTCAGTGCGGCAATCTTTTCGGCGTTGGATGTAGATCGGATCAGGGCACGTATGGCGTCGCCCCGGCTTGATAAGATCCGAGCCGCCTCCCCACCGACCAATCCCGTAGCACCCGCGATCAGTATCTTCATGCTTCCTCCTTGTGGACATAAGGTTGGTTTAAGTTAAGTCACACTTTGGCTGTTTGCAACAGTTTTGCGATGGGCTCTCCTTCTGTTCTCAATCGTTCGTGATTTGATACGCTTTCTTCGTTGCAGGATCCTTTCTGATTGTACGTCTTCAGACAAAGTGGACAGAGTAATGGTAAAAGTTAAGCCACAGTTTGTCTGAGAGCAATTGTTTTTTGATATTCTTTTTTTCTTCTCTTCATGGTTCTCTCTTTGATTCGTTTTCTCTCTTCCAATATGCTCACAGCCCGACCAGTATAGACATTTGTACCCCACCTAACAGGTGGGCGAAGAAAATTTCAACTGCTATGCTGCTTTTCAAAATCAGACATAGCAGGATGATCAAGCTTTCCCACATTTCATGTGGGATACCAGTGGGGTACAAGTGTAATGGGACAAAATACAAAATGGGGGCACTTTTTGATCTAAGAATGTGTTACCCTCTCATATACTCAATGATGCCGCTGGACGTAGACTAATTATAAGTTGCTTCCCGGCAAAAAACACGGGGGGATAAGGAGGTGACACAATGGTTGTGCAAATAGTCCGCTTCAGGTCAGGATTGTCTGAGGAAGAAGTCATCAAGACATGCAAGGATCGTGCCCCAGATTACAGGGCTCAGGATGGTCTCATACAAAAATATTATCTGAAGTATGGCGACACGAACGAGTACGGCGCTGTATATATCTGGGATTCGCAGGATGCCCTGGATGCGTTCAACAAATCTGAGCTGCGCAAGACTATCCCTGAAGCATACCAGGTACAGGGTGCGCCCGATATTGGCACCGCAGAAGTGATTATGACCCTCAGGTCTTAATAGTCGCACACTTATTGAAGGGCGGGGAACGGTGCCGGCTGACGAACGGCATAATAGCGGTTTTGCATCAAGAGCTGATAGAGAATTTCAGCATTCTCCCCTCTGTATGCCCAGTAGATGATGTCTTTATCCCCTATTAAGATCCGTCCGCGTTCAACAAAAAATATTTCATAGAATTCACATTTTGTCATCTGGATCTTTTCAATCATAATATTGACGACCGCGGGCGGATTCAAGAATGCTACAGTATCCACACCATAATCACGTTTAAACAGAATTCCCGTGCCAATCGACTCATCCTTCCAAAAGATATAGACGTCATTAAGTTCATTTTTGACTCTCACATTTCCTGCAGATATAAATCCCATCTCTTTCATCAAGGGAGCCCATTTCAA
>JAABVY010000223.1:2698-2947 GCA_011777135.1 Candidatus Zixiibacteriota bacterium
CGCCAGGAAAAGAATCTGGATTATTCGAATTGTGCTTCTCCTCATAATCCTTCCCCGTGCCAATTCAGGCAGCTTTCAGAAAAAGCCCGCCCTGGATCGATCATCAAAATAAAAATAATCTATTTCTGAACACATCCAAATCATTTTTTCATTGAGGTACATGTAAGGTTGAAAATCCCAGCTAAAAGGCAGTGTAGAAGCACCTTAAGTTTCGATGTCGTTATCACGAGAAGCGAAAACCTTTGGGCC
>JAABVY010000223.1:3007-3255 GCA_011777135.1 Candidatus Zixiibacteriota bacterium
CAAAATTTAATTGATGCAAAAAAATTAGAGATTCTCACGGTCGTCCTCGACTAAGGTCGGGACTCCCTCAGAATGACGCGCCCTGGTTCTTTTCTCTGTTGCAAAGCTTTTTCAAAAAGTGAGAAGATATTGGCCGTCCGGAGTTACTATACGGTTACTTCATCATTGATGCTTTACCGCGGGGTCACAATCCCGACTTTGTCGGGCTCAAGACCCCGCGATACGTTCTTGGCAGCTTCTCAGTTCCT
>JAABVY010000223.1:3381-3581 GCA_011777135.1 Candidatus Zixiibacteriota bacterium
CTCTGGCCATGTTCTTGAAGATAATCATGTGCATGGGGTAGGTTATTTTCCAGTAGAGGAATCCCCACAGGCCGCGGGGATAGTAGCGCATGGTCTGTGTCAGGCGGGAGCGTCCGGGCGAGAGCGGCTCGACCAGATATTCCATCCAGCCTTGCCCCCAGAGATTCATCTCTGCCCGAAGCAATATCTTTTTGCCCGGT
>JAABVY010000056.1:0-1043 GCA_011777135.1 Candidatus Zixiibacteriota bacterium
TTCCATTTTTGTGACAATCCGCAGTGATTGTTTGTTATGATCAAATCCGCCATAAGACTCCATCAATTCATTTAGTGCGACCTCGCCAGAATGTCCAAATGGTGAGTGACCGAGGTCGTGAGCCAGGCAGATAGCTTCGATCAGGTCTTCATTAGCCCCGAGTGCGCGTGCTGTTGTTCGCCCAATCTGGGCAACTTCCAGCGTATGAGTCAATCGTGTGCGGTAGTAATCTCCCTCGTCATTGATAAACACCTGGGTTTTGTATTCCAGTCTGCGAAATGCGGTGGTATGCAGAATCCGATCTCGATCCCGCTGAAATACTGTTCGGTAGCTGGGTTCATCTTCCGGGTATTTTCGGCCCTTGCTGTTCATGCTCAGCACAGCATATGGAGCTAAAGTCTGGCGTTCGAATTCTTCTAATTGTTCTCTTGAGTAAAACATGATAATTCCCTTCCTTTTGGCGACGATTGAAATCCGTTTCCACGGATCAAATAGTTCCAGTTTGCCTCACCATGACAAATTAGAGTATATTCTCCAATTTGTCTTCTAAACCCTGTAACTTTATTTTAATTTCTGTCAGCAAGTTTTGATTTTTCCCAATCGCTTCATTTTCCGATTGGATGAAGCGAGTATATGGAGCGATTGTCTGCCGGATATTTTGGATGCTGCGGTCGATCTCCTGCGTGAAGTAGCTTCGCAGGCTGCCGGTCAGCTGTAAACGCATCTCCTCGACCTTCTTGTGGATTTCATCCTTGGCCAATCTTCGCCGGGCTGGCAGAACAAATAATCCTAATGCGGCAATCAATCCTGCCAGGATAATACCGGTCACATCGACAGCGACCGTGGTCGCCAGTGCGGTGACCAGTGCACCCACCCCGATTGCACCAACCTCTAAAACTGCGGCGGCAGCGATTGCATTTTGAACCCCGCTGGCAAGCTGGTGCGCTTCCTTTTCTTTATCGTATCCTTGAATGACCTGCTTGGCTTGTTCACCGATCCCTTCGATCAGCCTCTTCCGATCATAATGAAAACTGCCGATTTTA
>JAABVY010000056.1:1144-1325 GCA_011777135.1 Candidatus Zixiibacteriota bacterium
GTTAGACGGATATTTTCATCGAAATATTCTTGAGCCCGCTGTTCCATCTCATACAGGTAATTTTCGATGTCCGCCAACCGGTATTCAAAGTCCTGAATCATATCTTTGCGATAGATCTCAAGCTGGCTGTTGATATCCTGGATAGCGGTCAGGTCTGCCTGTAAAAGCTGGTTTCTCTCAT
>JAABVY010000207.1:0-4634 GCA_011777135.1 Candidatus Zixiibacteriota bacterium
ATCTTAAGGGTAGAACATGCTGTCACAGCATCGCTCTCGCAAATCGAGATGATAGGACTTGCAAATAGGTGAATTTAATATAAGAGGAGGACTAAGTGGAACGCCAGAATATATCATCCGGATCACCATACGAGAAGTCGATTGGATTTTCCAGGGCGGTAAGGATCGGGAATATCGTTTCCGTATCGGGTACAGGACCGTTAGCTGATGACGGCAGCACATATGCGCCGGGCGATGCTTATGGTCAGGCTCAGAGATGCCTACAGATAATCAAGAAGGCAATCGAAGATGCGGGCGCCAGCCTCGATGATGTCATCAGGACCCGCATGTATATCGCCGGCATGGCCAAATGGGAACAGGTAGCGAAGGCGCATGGTGAATTCTTTTCTGAGATCCGTCCAGCCAGCACCTTGATAGAGGTTCATGCTTTCGTTCGTCCCGACTGGTATGTGGAAATAGAAGCTGACTGCGTGATTAAGGATTGATATTATGCGCAAAGCGAAAGTGATAAAAAGCCGTCGATCTGACTATCCCGATCCATTAATTATCAAGCAGAGCCAAAAGCTCAGGATCGAGAAAAAAGAGAGCGAGTGGCCCGGATGGACATGGTGCATTGATGATGATGGTAAAGCCGGGTGGGTACCTTCCTCCTATTTGAAGATTACAGGAAAGACCGCTGAAGCAATAAACGGATATGACGCTGCTGAACTGACTGTCAAACCAGGTGATGAACTGAAATTAATTGACGAGGAAGCGGGGTGGTATTGGTGTCGGGATTTGCATGGCAACCAGGGATGGGTTCCGGCTGAATGTATAAGTGTGATTGATTAGAGAAAACTTACTGCCCGCCCGCCATAGCGTCCTCGATATCATCCAGCCTGGTCTGGTAGTACGGGTTTTCGGGATGGTTCTCGATAGCCATCTCGATGGCCTCTATCGCCCCCTCATAGTTTCCGCGGGCTTCATAGATTTCCGACAACGTGTTCAATACCCTGGCTTTCATCTCAGGATTTCCGGCCACCTGCACAGCCTGTCCGGCATACATCTCAGCCGCGCCAAGGTTGACTTCCCTCTCCAGGCACCATTTGGCATAACCATAGAATTTATTAGGATTTGTCTCCCAGCCGTTGCCCATACTCATTTCTTTGATTTCTATCGCTTTGGCGGTATCATGGGCTATCTGCAAAGCATGCTCGGCCACTAGCAGATAACGATCTTCGGTATCCTTCGGATTATTGCTCGCGGATGCCGCCTGGATACCGGCATCCAGATATTTCCCAAGGCTGTCGGTATGATCAAATTTGCGGGACAGACGGCTCATCAGGGTAGCCATCTTGATAATACCAGCGGCGTCCTCTGAAGCCAGAACATATTCCGCCGCCGGGTAGATGGAATCATATGGAGCCATCTCCTTCCAGACCGCCTCAGCCATGTTCTTGAATACGTCATTGTGGAGACTGATTTTTCTCTGGCCGCTCAACTTTTCGGCGCGACGAAACATCGAAACCGCTTCAAGATGTTCACCGATTTCGGCATAAAATCTTCCGAGAGCCAGCGCTTCCTGCAATGTTGGATTAGCCTCAAATTGAGCACGTCGCTCTTTGATAGTTCGGAGGTCTTTGAGTGAGGCATTTAATTTATAAACGAATTGGCCGGCCGTCGAATATCCGGTCCAGCGTGTGATAATCTCCCCTTCACTGTTGGTGAGAATAAAAACTGGATATGTACTACCGACATCGTAGATTTCCTTGAGCTCGGGACCCTCGCCTTCGAGGACATTAACCGGCAGGTGCACCACCTGCTTCAAGGCATTAGCAAATATCTCTTCTTCTTCCGCTTCACGAGCGGCCTTCTGGCAATACTCTCAGTCGGAGCGGACAAATTCCAGCAGAATCGGCTTGCCTGACTGCTGGGACAATGCTTGAGCAGCCGATAACGATTCGGCATCCTGGGAATTGGTAACGGCAATCAGGGCCGTCAGAATTATAAATGCTGAAACCAGATATCGGGACATCATTCTACTTTCCTCATTCTATATTTTAACAAATTGATAAACATATTCTCAAATGTCAAATGGTTATACAATTTATTTTAATAACGACCTAAATAAATATAAGCTACAATTTAATACTTGACAAGAATAATCCTGTATTATATATAGCCTTTAGCCAATCGACAGAACATCGTAACGAAAAAACAACTCAACAATTTGCAATAATCATTGCTTGAGACTAAAAACCAGTTTTAAGGTCCTGCATAACAAGGAGTGTTATATGGCAGATAAGGATAAGATCTACGCCCAGACCGTAACTCCTGGCAAAGAGGGAATAAATATAAGCCGGAGCAAATATGAGACAATCTTCAATGCAATCATGGAAATCTTATCGGAACAGCGGGAAATAAGATTTAAGGATCTTCCCAGAGCTGTTGCCAATAAGCTGGAAAACGACTTCAGGGGCTCAATACCTTGGTACACAACAACCATAAAGCTGCATATGGAACATCAGGGAATAATAGAACGTGTACCCAAAAAAAGTCCGCAGTACCTGCGGCTTATACAAAAAAAATAGAGTATTCCTCTCAGCAGTCACGAGGGGATAAATTTCCACACACCCGTATTTGTAATTTGAAACAGCCTGGATAGAGATGGCAATTATTTTTGATTCTTCCGTGCTTCGAGAATTTCATCGAGATTCAGGGGCAACTTGATAGTAAATGTAGTTCCCTTTCCCAGCTCGCTTTGCACCCCAATATCTCCATAATGGCCGCTTATGATCTGGTAACAGATTGAGAGTCCCAGGCCGGTGCCAACTCCGACGCCTTTTGTGGTGAAGCCTGGATCGAATATTTTCTTAAGGTTCTGTTTAGAAATTCCCACACCATTATCAGAAATTTCGATATGGGCAAGATCGTCTTTCAAATAGGTCTTGATCTCGATCCGTCCCTTTTCCCTGATTGCCTGACGGGCATTGTTCAGGATATTGAGAAATACCTGGTTCATCCTTCCCGGGTAACATGCGAACTCAGGCAATTCTCCATAGTCCCTTATTATATCGATATGGTGTTTTACCTCATGATGAATAAGGGTTAGAGTATCCTCGAGACCTTCATGAATATTGCAGGTCTTGAGCTCGGCCTCATCGAGACGTGCAAAGCTCCTCAACCTGCGCACTATTGTTGTTACCCGTTCGGCTCCTGATGCAATTATACGGTTGGCTTCGGCTATAATATTAAGGTACTTCTGTAAATCGCTTCCATCGCCGATCTCATCTGGATATTTTTCTTTCAAGGCATTACTAAGCCGCTCGACAGCCCGCATAAGAGAATTGTGCATGCTGTTGACCGCTCCAATGGGGGTGTTGATCTCATGCGCCACCCCGGCAACAAGCTGACCTAGAGAGGCCATTTTTTCAGTCTGTACCAGCTGGGCTTGAGCATTCACCAGTTCCCGGTTCGTTTTCTCCAGACTTTCCAGAAGTTTCTTTATCTCAGTTATGTCGTGGGCTATTCCTATTCCTTCTATTACATTGCCGCTGTCATCCCGAATAATCGCGGTATGTGCAGTAAACCAGCGGAGTTCCCCGTTCTTTGTCTCTATTTTAAATTGATATCCCTCAACATGCTCGTCATGCTCGGGCATGCCGGTGTTGAACCAGGCCTCGCTCTCCTCAACTTGCTCCTCAGATAACAGGAGGGTAGCGGGCTGGCCTATAAATTCAGCCACATCATAACCGGTGGATTCGGTGAACTGAGGTGATATATAGGTGAATTTTCCGTCCGGGCTGATGGAATAAATCACGTCACTTGCATTCTCGACCAGGCTCCGGAATCTCTGCTCCGAGACACGTAAATTCTGCTCGAATTTCTTGCTTTCCACAAAAGACCCTATCATTTCTGATGCGGTTCGAAGGAGCCTTAAATCCTCCTCAGTATCCTCACGTTCTTGGCGGCATTCATCAAACCCTATAAATCCATACCATCTGCCCCCAACCGTAATCGGAAATACGATTATTGAGAGAATGCCCTGTGAGCCCAGGATTGCACGTTCCTCTTCCGGAAATTGTGCCACGGGCCCGGAGATTGCCTCTCCTCTGCCCAGTATTTCGCACCATCTCCGAAAGCCCTGACTGTAAGGAAAATGTTGAAGCGCCGGATTTTCTATCTGGGGCTCGATTCCGGTGTCACAAACTTCATGCGTTTGACTCATGCAAAGACCATCCTCCGGGCTCTCAAAATTTTCAAATATGTAGGCTCGGCTCGATCGTGATGCCACGAGAAGATGAAATAGGGCCTCATGCAGAGCATCGTCAAAATTTGCATTTGTCAATAGTGCCTGGGAACATGCCGCCAGACCCTCCTCATACCAGACACGTTTGCTGAGGGCGGCCTGAGCCGCTTTCTGTTCCGATATATCTCTGCCTATTCCAGCGGCATTGACTACATCACCCTCGGAATCTTCGATCGTAAATACGGAAACATCAAAAGGCAGCTGCCGTCCATCCCTGGTATGTATAATCAACTCTCCGCGGAAGCCGCCTTTTTCCAATAATTCTTTTTGAAACTTCTCCGGGTCAGGAATACCCATAAGCTCGGACACTTTCATTCCCCTGAGATCTTCAGAATCATACCCGGTT
>JAABVY010000207.1:4658-10712 GCA_011777135.1 Candidatus Zixiibacteriota bacterium
CGATAAAGGCGGAGTTTATCCTCGGCTGCCTTACGCTCGGTAATATCTATACCTGTTGCGATTACATATTCAACATCGCCATTTTCATCCAGCATGACATTATTAGACCATGAGATCATTCGTTTTTGACCATCCCTGGTCACCCAGTAGTTATCGCCGTCAACACGGCCACGGCTCCTCTTTATAACCTCAAACCTCTCCGCCAGCATTTCCATTTCTTCGGGCAATATAAAGATATCTGCGAAGTTTCTGCCGATTACTTCATCAGGCTTATATCCGCTAGTACGTTCACAGGCCTTGTTAAAACGCAGGATCTTCCCGTCAGGATCGAGGACAACCACCAGAGCGCCGGCGGTATTCAATATGGCCGAAATGAAATTACGTTCCCTGCGAAGCTCATCCTCGGCCTTCTTTCTGGCGGTGATATCAGAGAGCCCTCCGATTATGACGTTTTCCCCCCTGAATTGGGTGACCACCAGGTTCAAGGTGATCCAAAGCACAGCCCCGTCCTTTCCCACAAAACGCATCTCAAAATCTCGAAGACGGCCATCAGTCTTAAGCCTTTGGACGACTTCCGACCTCTGCTCCTTTTTGTAATAGAAATCCGCGGTCCGTTTCTTCAACACTTCCGATCTGCTATAGCCCATTAAATCAGCCAACTGATCGTTTACATAAATAATCTCGCCATCCTCAAGCCGGCTGATAATGGTCGGGGTTGGAGAGTTATCCACTATCAACCGCACCTGCTCCTCGGCTTTTCTGACATCGGTAATATCAACATAAATCCAGACCCTGCCTAACTCTAGATATTCTCTATCGAGAACAGGAACGCTGATAAGAGACACATACCGCGGGCTTGGGCTCACTATCTCCAGCACTCTCTCGGTCATGACTGAGCTATCGAGTACGTGTTTGGTCTCAAGATCGAATTGCGCTGTAAGCTCGCGTATTAAATCATGGTGCCGATCAGGATCGCGGAAGCAGCCAGCAATTTCTTCATGAAACAGGCCGAACGGACGATTCATGATTGAATCCGGATCAACTCCAAAGAATTCTTTCACGCGCCGATTGGCTGCGGTAACCAGGTTATTCTCATCGACCATAATCATGGCCGGAACGGAGGAATCCAGAATTGCTTGAAGCTGGTCGCGGCTTTTGGAAAGAAGGTTGGCCTTTTCGTCAAGTTCACTATAGGCAGCTCGAAGCGATCTGGTTCTCTCTTCGACCTTTCTCTCAAGAGAACGATAAACCCGGATATTATCGAGCGCCAGACCGACCATGTTGGCGAACATTCCAAACCTGGCCACATCCTGATCATCCATCTCGCGCTCATGATATTCCATATTCCCGGCAATTACGCCGATCGGCTCATCCTTGATCCGGATTGGTGCAATGACAAGCGCCTTGCTCTTGATTGCCCTGGTTTCTTCTTTGGGCCAGAGCGGGTCGACATCCAGGTCTTTTATATGAATTATTCTATTTTCTTCCAGGCATTTCCGAAAATGAGGCGGGTGCTCGAATCTGCCCTCCGCAATGTCTCTTTTGCAATGTTCCAGCACTTCAGGCGGGTCTTTGGGAAAGCACGCTGAATGAAATTTCAGTTCGCCCTCTTCAAGCAAGAAGAGAATTGATCTGTCGAAATCCAGAGTCTCGGTCAAATACTCAGGTGCCTTGAGATATAGCTCTTCTTCGGAACGAATCATTGTTAATCGACCCGAGAGTTCATTAAGAGCCTGCAGCTGCCGATTCACATATTTCAGCCGTTCTGTACGTTCATCGACCATATCCTCGAGCTTTCGGGATGATTCTTTGAGCTTTCTGGCCATCAGCGAATGCTCGATAGCCTGATGCAGATGGATTTCCATGTCATCAACGTCAAGGGGCTTGCGGATAAAATGATCGGCGCCCTTTTTGATAGCATCGACTGCGGCGGCAAGCGAACCATGAGCAGTAAGGATGAGAAACGGAATATCGGGAGAAATAGCTTTAGCCTGTGCCAGCACTTCCAGACCTGAAATATCAGGCATATGCAAATCGCACAGTACAACATCAAAGCCTTCCAGTTTCAGCATTTTCAGGCCTTCCGCTCCATTAGCAGCAGGATAGACTTCAAAACCGCGGGAATTCAACAGCGCTGTAAATTCATCCCTCTGGGATGAATCATCCTCAATATATAAAACCTTTATATTTGCCATTTTACTGTCATACTATTTCTAAAATGTTCGATGTGAGACAATATAGTCACTGAAAAACAATTTCCAAACCCAAAAAGCGACCCTGTTCTTAATCCCAAACTTAAACATTTTCGAGGGTATTTTGGTTCCTGCTGTGGAATTTCTGAATAGTTAATTCCGGTAATTTGGGATGTGCTTCTTCCCGGACCTATCCTGTGACTGATTTTTCAGAAACCTCTACTGTTCCTGATCTCCCTGCATTTCAATAGCTGATTCCAGGAACTCATTTTTCAGGTATTGATGGATTATATAATCCTGATCGGAAGTATCTACCGGTTCCAGATACTGGTAGGGTGTGTTTCCCCCGTAGGCGGCAATCGAATGGCACATTGTGCAGTCATGCGAAATGCTCTCGCCTCCCTCGTCGATCATATTTTGGTTATGGCAGCGAAAACACCCTGCGCTGCCCCTGTGACCAATATGGCTTGGGTAACTGTTCCACCTTATATTCATATAGGGATGGATATTGCGGATATATATGTTCTGCAGGACCGTTATTGCCGAGTCA
Organism: Candidatus Zixiibacteriota bacterium; assembly: GCA_011777135.1. GTDB lineage: Bacteria > Zixibacteria > MSB-5A5 > JAABVY01 > JAABVY01 > JAABVY01. The sequence goes on from JAABVY010000207.1 coordinate 7,401, forward strand.
ATCTCTGCGAAGTTTTGCCTCAGGATCTCCGGATATTCCCGCTGATAATATCCGAGCAAACGGTTGACGACCTGCTCCCGGGCGGATGCAGTGTCACTGTATATCGGAAGTATTGCACCCAAGCCGGCTTTCTTTATGAACGGTATCGAACGGTCAATCAATCCTTTCCTGATTCGCTCATTAAGGGCTTTTTCTGGATTTTCATATATGTGGGTGGCGCGGTTATGGCAGTCGACACAATCCAAAGTCCTGATATTCTCGAATTCGCCCTCATGTTCTTCCACAAGTTCGCTATTTCTATAACGCTTAAATGAATCATCCGGCTGCCGAACATCAACCCAAATCATCTCCTCACGCTCATCATTCACAGAGGTGTAGCGGATCTGATTCTCCTCAGCGATATGCCAGTGTATCCCTTTACGGATTTCTCCTTCACCTGCATCGATTTTCAAGCTGAGCGTGGTGTACTGAGGTGTGGAAAGGCTATCGAGACGATAGTTGACAATTGTCTTAATCCTTTGGCCGTAGAATTTATCCGGCCAGTGGCATTTTTCGCACGTTTCGCGGGCAGGGCGGAGTTGGTGCACCGGTGTCGGGATCGGCTTTTCGTAAAGATTGAAAGTCAGTGAGATTATCTGCCAGAGACCATTGAGCTTGGCATTCACAAGCGCATCGACTCCCTCGCCGACATGACATTCCACGCATTTGACCCGCGCATGCGGAGAGGCCTGGTAGGTTACCCATTCAGGATTCATGACGTCGTGACAGGCAGTCCCGCAGAAATGAGGTTCGTCCATGAAGTGCAGCATCCTGCTCGAGAGAACGCTCAGAAATAAAATGTTTATCAGAGTGAAAATTGCAATCGTACGGAATATCCGGGATCCCAGGAGACTCCCCTCGGTTTCCCGTTTCTCAAACTGCTCCTGCAGAAGCTGCCCGGTGGATTTTCCGGTCTGCTTTTTTCGCTTCTTCCAGGCGATCGGGATCATGATAAGCCCGATTATAAAGAGGGCCGGGAATAACAGATAATTAACCAGGCCAACATAAGCATTGGTTATAAATCCTAGAATCCGTGTCAGCTCCAGGATGACGAATGTCACAAATGCAGAGGTGGTCAGCACCACGCCGGCAAGGCCAAGTTTATTGACCGAAACGCCGCGGATGAAATCTATATACTTTTTAAACAAGCCGCTCCTCTATTTTTCTTGAAAATACCCCTGGTAGATCTTCTGCATTTCTCCCGATCTGATTTTCTCCTTCAGTTCGCCAGTTTCGGATGTCAACCATGAATGCATGGGATCATTGGCGATCAAGCTGTCTATATATGCATTGATTTCGCCATCTTCAAATTTCCTGGCTTCGGGAAGCATTTTGAAATAAAAATGCTTGGCGACCTCATACATTCCATGCCACCAGGTATAATCCGGCCCCATCATGGCGGCGCCATGACGAGCGCGGCGTCCTTCATGATGCCAGAGCTCCCAGTAAACCCATTCGATCTCATTGGCAAAATTGGCAGGATATTCGGTCAGATTCTTTTCATGTACCATTGCCAGAATCTTCTCCGCAGGCCTGATAAACTTATCGTTATAAAGATGAACTGCGGCGTCAAATTGATAATAATGGCCATCTGCAAAAGCCGGGCCATGACAGGTTTTGCAGACATCCTTCATATTTTTCCGTTTGATCTGCCAGTTATCCTTCTTTTCCGATATGGGGGGGCGAAGTGTCCAGCTGATACGCATCCCTACATCATGAGTCAGCGGCTGACTGGAAGTAGCTGACATATGACACGTTGCGCAGGTCGGGGCCACATAATAGTCCTCACCCACGACCCAGCGGTCTGACTCCAGATTCATCTTGTCGACATTGGTGTAGTATGTATTGCCGTGCTTGGATTCTTCATAGACTTCTTTTTGCGGATGATCCGGGCCCAGATGACATTTAGAGCAGGCCTCCGGCTGGCGGGCCTGGGCCTTTGAAAATGCATGTCTGGTATGACAGGCATTGCAGGAACCTTTGGATCCATCCGGATTGAGCCTCCCAATCCCTGAATTTGGCCAGCATTCTTTGGAAAGTTTGTTATATTCATCCTCGTCGATTTCCATCTTGGCCCCGTGGCAGCTCTCGCAGCCCAGAATTGCAATTGGATGTCCAGCTGCAACATGTGCAAGATACGCATCGTTAGATTCCAGAATCAGTCCCGCGGTTGCGTGGTAGGAATTGTCCACCTCCTCCATTTCTTTTTTGTGGCACTTCCCGCAATCCTTTGGAGTCACCAGGGTGGCGATCAATGCCCCTTCATGCATGTATGCATCCGGTTCACCTCTTTTTGCGCCGTGGCAGTCGAGGCAAACCACTTTGTGGATTCCGTGCGCCGATGTATACCATTGCCTGTAAAGCCCGGGGGATTTTTCTTTGTGACAGGTCATGCACTTACCCGCCACCTCCGGGTCAACAGCCTGCCCGGCGGCAATTACGGACAGACAAAACAACGCTGATAAAATGACTATTTTTTTCATGGTTTATCTCCTCCCTGAAATATGTCAAAATCGTTTTTTCGGAATATATTAATTCGTACTGCCCGCTCCTTTGTTTGCAAAATTAAATGCCATCAACTTCTCCAAATATAAATTTTTTATGAATATGGGTCAACAATGAAGATATTTCCTTGATTTGGATCAAAAATAATTCAAACAGGCTGCTTTGTTCTCTGCTTTTAAATCCAAAAAACTCCAAGCACTTCCGAATCATTTTCATTCAGCAGACGTATTCAGATAAATTACATGAATGTCCCGGAGGAATAATATGGATGCACTGGAAAAGATATTGGCTCAGATCGACGGCCGCATTCTGGATGTCGCCGCAGGACGGGGAGCATCATTGAGATACATGATAGAAAATATAGGTGATTTCGAGCAGGCAGTAGGAATTGACTTCTCGGAAAAAAACCTGAGTCAGGCACGAGAACAATTTAATGACAAGAGAGTAGTTTTTCGGCAGATGCATGCTGAAGAACTCCAATTCGATGACAATCGATTTAATCTTGCGGCAATCTTTAATTCGCTTCACCATCTGGATCATCCCCGGAAAGCGCTGGAAGAGATGTACAGGGTACTCAAACCGGGCGGACTGCTTTTAGTGTCGGAGATGTATAATGATAATCAGAGCGAGCGGCAAATGTCGCATGTGCTTCTGCATCACTGGTGGGCGGATGTTGATAAAATATCAGGTATACCGCATTATCACACATTCCCCAGACAAAAAATCATCGATTTGCTCCAGGGTCTGCATCTAGAAAATATAGAGATC
>JAABVY010000170.1:0-1678 GCA_011777135.1 Candidatus Zixiibacteriota bacterium
TTTCACCGGATTATTATGACAGTAGTTGACTTTCTCCCAAACCGATTCTGTATCCCTGCAATTGTGATCATAACAGCGCCTCTGCCAGAAAACAAAGTTATCTACTTTATTTCTTCTCACAGTCAAGCGCTCTATCATCGGTGAATTTAAATCTCGCATTAATTCATGAATACTCGTCGATGATAGAATCTTCATTTTTCCTACCACAGGACCTAATTTTATATCTTCAGGCGGAACCACCACAAGATGTACATGCTCCGGCATAATGACGTAGCCCAATAGCTTTAATTTATATTTATCACGAAATAAATCAATGCCTTCAATTACAATCTTCCGAAATTTATTGTTTGTCAGAAGCGGCATTTTATTATGTGTGCAGAATGTAATGAATCTCGCACGTCCATCATGATCATAATGCTTTAATTTCATGAAATCAAGACTATTCTATTTTGCCCACTACTAATTTCTAAATATCCAGATAACAGGCAAAATGATTTAACCCACATTGCATGTGGGGTACCAATAATAAATATTTCATCACATCCACAAATTTCGATCCAGGCTGCGGTATTGAATTGCCTCGGAAATATGCCGAGTCTCGATCTGCTCAGCGGCCTCGATGTCTGCAATCGTGCGCGAGACCTTGATGATCCGATCATAGGCTCGGGCTGATAATCCAAGCTTGGTAATAGCAGTGCGCAAAAGCTCAAGTGACTTCGAGTCCAGCGGGCAGAATTTTTGCAAATCCTTGGACTCCATATGTGCATTGCAAAACATGCCCGGCTCATCGTTAAATCGCATCAGCTGAATCCTGCGGGCATGATTGACCCGCTCGCGAATCGAATCGGACTTCTCGCCCGTCGGCTCGGCAGCGAGGTCCTTGAACTTGACCGCCGGCACCTCGATATGAATATCGATCCGGTCCAGAAGCGGACCGGAAACCTTGGACATATATTTCTGAATCTGCCCGGGATTGCATGTGCAGTCATGATTGGCGTCGCCGAAAAATCCGCACGGGCACGGGTTCATCGCACCCACCAGCATGAACTGCGAGGGATATGTCAGGCTGACCATCGAACGCGAAATCGTAACCTGACCATCCTCCATCGGCTGACGCAGCATCTCCAGAATGTCCTTGCGGAACTCCGGCATCTCATCCAGAAACAGCACTCCGTGATGCGCCAGCGAGACCTGCCCCGGCTTGGGTACACGTCCCCCTCCAATCAATCCGGCATCGGAGATCGTATGATGCGGCGAACAGAACTGCCGTGTGGCAATCAATGCGGTATTAGCCGGAAGAAGCCCCGAAACAGAATAGATCTTGGTAACCTCCAGCGCCTCCTCCATAGTAAGGTTGGGAAGTATAGTTGGAAGCCGCCGTGCCAGCATGGTTTTACCCGAGCCGGGCGGCCCGACCATAAGGATATTATGTCCCCCCGCGGCGGCGACCTCGAGTGCACGTTTGGCGGTCTCCTGACCCTTGACATCCGAAAAATCCATTGGATATTTCAGCGCCTGATTGAAGACCTGTTCGACATCGATCTTACACGGTTTAACTCCTGTGCCATCCTCGAGGAAATCGATAGTCTCGCGCAGGGAACCAATAGGATAAACGTCAAGATCTGTGGCAATTGCCGCTTCCATGGCATTTTCCTTCGGCACAATCATGGAGTAGTCT
>JAABVY010000170.1:1688-6415 GCA_011777135.1 Candidatus Zixiibacteriota bacterium
AAGTCATCACGCAAAATCTGTCCTGTTGCGCCCAGGATCCCGACTGCAATCGGCAGATCGAAGGCCGAACCTTCCTTGCGGATATCAGCCGGAGCAAGATTGATCGTTATCTTTTTGGCGGGAAAAACGAAATCGGAATTTTTGATGGCGGCTGCCACCCGTTCCTTGGCTTCCTTGACCGCGCCGTCTGGAAGCCCCACAGTTGCGAATGCGGGGAGTTGCTGTGAAATATCCGCCTCAACCTCCACCACATAAGCGTCAATGCCCAGCACAGCCGCCGAAAGGATTTTTGCGAGCATATGGCAAATCTCCCGGAAAGATGTGTCTATGTCACCCTACAATATGGCTTTAAAAAAATAAAATACTAATTTTCGCTAACTTTGCAAATCATTTATTGCATCCGGAAGCTCCGAAATACAAGAAATAGTCTTATCCGGCAGCTCGGAAGGCATCCGTACCTTCTGCTCTGTGTGAGATCCAACCATTACTCGGACAGTCTTCATCCCCAGCTTCCTGGCGGGTACAATATCATTATCCTGCCTGTCACCTACCATCACGCAACTCTCGGGCGGACTGTCAAGCCTGTGAGCGATATAAAGGAAGAATCGATAATCCGGTTTAGAATGAGCTATCGATCCGGACATCTCCTTGAAATCGAAATATTTCAGGAGGCCCTTTTCTTCGAGATAATCCGCGGTCGAGGCCGGCTGATTGGCGGCAATTGCCAGCACATGATCTTCAGACAATTTGCGGCAAACCTCGAGCGCCGCAGACCGAAACCTGTAAAACCTGCTCAAATTCAATTTATCGAAAGCGCCTCTCAGCTTTTTGAATTTCTCCACATCCGGTTGCACAAAATGCCATATAGTAGCAGAATAGAGCGATGGGGCATAAGATTCAATCGACCTTCGGTTGGCCTCTTCGATTTCACTAATCGGGACTTTACGGCCGATCAAATCCGGCAGAGTCTTTACCAGGTAATCGTTCCAGTAAACATCAATACCGGAATCATCTACCAGCGGCCCACCGACATCTATTAGAATCGCCTTTATCTTCTCGTTCGACATGGAAGGGATTATATTAAAATGCTGGGATTTAGCAAGCAAAAGATAAAACGAGCAATTGAGGATTACCGCTCAATAAAAAAGGCCGCTCATCGAGCGGCCTATTTATACAACCTGTTTTTTAACTAAAACTGGGCGTCATAAGGGTCTTCAGTTATACGGGGTCTTGAGAACTCCACAGTCCAGGTTCCATCAGAGAACTGGCCCGCGCTCTTAAGGACATCATTTCCTGTAGAGGGTGGCATTGCGAACCATCCCGAAATATATGAATTAACAGTCCAGCTCAGAGTGTCGGTGAATGGAACAGCTAAATATTCCCAGAGAATATCATCAGGCATATACTCCGGATCATTAAGCTGTTTCATATGCATATATATCGGCACAGTATCATCAACAACCTCATCTCCCACGATTCGCTGGATGACCTCTAAATTCTGTCGAATGGGGGGAATACCGCCGTCCTGTACAAATCCTGAGCTCGACAGAGCTCTATCCAGCCCTATCTCCAGGTTCTCGGAACGCATTGCGCCCCACTGCCAGGTATCAATAACTATCGATGGTGAAGCGGACTGCATATTATCGGGCAGACCTTCACCGGGATGACATCCGGTAAGGCAGCCATATAATCTCCATTCTCCAATAAGTGATCTGGAATCTTGGAACATAAGCGCTACTCTGTCTTCATATAGCAAATTGACAACGAATTCTTCATCTAAATCATCATAGCTCCAGTCCAGATGCCTGTCGTCGACACCGACGACATAGTCGCCCTGGCTCACCTCATCCCATTGAAGCAGGAAATACACATTATGATCGTCATACGAAGCTATCATTGTAACGTTGTAGATAAAGTTATCAGCAAAAGCCTGATGTTCCAGTTCCAGGCTTGATGCATTTTCCCCCCAAACTTCGCTGCCTTCGAAAATGCCGTCAATAACCGGTGCCTGATCTATTTTATTACCGACTACTATCGATGAAGATGGAGTTGCGGTAGTATCGAAAGTCAATGTGGCCGCATTGATACCATTATGATCTCTGGCAGTACCATTAAAAATGGCAAGCGCAAAAACCCGGTCACTTGGGGGTGTTAGCATAGCATCTTCACCCGGTTCGCCCGGAGGCCCCTCGGGTCCCTGAGGGCCAACATCACCCTCACAGGCTAAAGAGACGAATAATACAGCTATCGCCAGGCAGAATGCGGCTGTCAGTGCAAGCTTTTTCATGATCGCCTCCTAAAATTGAATATCGTTTCCACTGCCTGTGTTACGCAGCCTTTTGAGCTCCAGAGTCCATACGGTATTCTCATACATTCCTGCAGCCTCGACATCAGCCCTGTCTCCGTAAGGCAGCAAAGCCATGTATCCGGGCACGGTGGAATTGGTGGACCAGTTTGTATTCTCAAACGGAACCGCGAAACGGAACCAGAAGGGATAATCACCGTTAGCATTAGGATCGTCATAATACATCCATTCCGGCAGACCCGCGAGTTCATTGCGCATAAAGGCTCCTCCACCCGCATCGGCGGCAAAGCCTGAAAGCGTGCTGCCGCTAAACATCAGATTCCCATCATCCGCATACCCGGTCAGATCCGTAAGACATGCTCTCCAGTCCCAGGCGTCGATTTTCATATCCATTCCCAGCACAGGGCTCTCACAACTGAGCAGACAGTCGGCGCCGCTTGGAATATAACTGGGATCGGTCAAGAACATCAGCCAGGCACGGTCTTCAGAACCAATAATAAGGGGATCGAATGTACCGACTCCCTGATTTCTCCATTCTTCCAGATTTCGATTTTCAGATTCGATAAATTCACCTGTCGATTCTTCCGACCATCTCAGGAAGAAATAAACATAACGGGCATCGTAAACACATCTCATCGAGACCTCGATAATTCCGTTATCATTTCCTATGGTCCCGGTCAGCGGAATATCGCTTTCAAACAGGTCCTCACCGACACCCCATTCGTCAATGTCGCCGTCAGAACCATCAATTATCGGGGACTGGTTCACAAAAGCTCCCACGATCAGATCCTCGGATGGCGTCTGCGAGGTATCGAAAGTAATTTGAATAAAATCCTGGCTCCGATAATTGATCTCGGTACCATCAAACTCATTAAATACTGCTACTGAAAAATAGATATCAGGCGGCGGAGCAATAGTGAGATCCTCGCCCGGATCACCGGGTTCACCCGGCTCACCCTCGGGTCCCTGAGGTCCCTGGTCGCCTTCACAAGCAAATAAGAATGCCAGCGCCAAAACAGACATTAAGATTATTCCCAGGCGCAAGAACTTAAACATATCTTAACCTCCCGTAGAGAATCGTAAATAATTTCGCGGTAATTGATTGTACAAGATCGTTTTTCCTCCCAATCAAAGAATTGATTATAGAACAATCCGACCCAAAAAGCAAGGGAATTTTTGATTTACCGACGATTTTGGAAGGCTTGCGTTTAGTTTCAAAAAATCAAAAAAATCGGATGTTGAATCTTTGGCATCAAATGCTGAAAAATAGCCTATTCATGCTCATAATAGACATTTTTTATCCTCTCTACAAGAAAGGTCCTTTTGGATTGACGAATTTGGCAAAAAGCCTCGATATAAAGCTTGCCATGGCTGTCAAAAGCCGAAAGGGGCAGGATTTTGCGACGGGAGGTGATATTGCCCCGGTTCGTATATTCAATTTCGATTTCTCTTCCCTTTTCCAGAGCCTCCTGCAGCCAATCGGGAAGATCTGCAAATAATTTCTCCGGTTCTATTATGTATCTACTCACCATTTCCTCCAGGCTGCTGTAATTCTTCCTCAGTCCGATCGGCAGGAGATGCTTGAAAAGCTGATAGGTGGCCAGACAGTCGTCCATGGCCCTGTGGCGGCCTTCGACCTCGATCCCGAATTTTCTGATCATCGAGGACAAACCATACGAATGAGAGCCTACAAGTCCGCGGGCGATATCTCTGGTATCAAGCATCCGTGGACCAGGATATTCAATCTCGGCCAGGCGGAACTCGTTCTTGAGAAAACCGTTGTCGAAAAGAATGTTGTGTCCAACCATGATGCGATTATCGATCATTTTTAGAATCTGCTCGGCAAGATCTGTGAAAAGCGGTGCAGATAAAAGCTCTGCATTTTCTATCCGGTTGACCTTATAGGCGGCCGGCGAAATCTCCCTCAATGGATTTACCAGGCTATCGAGACTATCAATGATCTCGAGGTTCTCATCAACCGCCAGAATCCCGATCTCGCAGATCCTGTCTCCATAGGAGGTATAAAGCCCGGTAGTTTCTGTGTCAATAAAGCAAAACTGCATGATATTTCTAATAAAGTCAGCATATTTGTATTTACCAGCAAAAAATGGTGATTTTTGGCGAGATCGAAAAGCGGAAATCTAATTCCGGGGAACGGATATTACTTTCGATTTCGTGGGGTGAAATTTTTCAGGAAATTCTCGTCATCGGGCGCAAAACGGATATTTAATGCTTTGAAGCCGCGATGACCTTTTTGGATGTCGAAGACCATTTTGGATCCTACTTTTATATCGCGAAAACGGATATACCTCAGCCAGCGCTGGTGAAAAAATACTTCTCTCTGGTCTTCAGTTTTTATGAACCCATAGCCGGAGCCCTTTTCAAGCTTCACAACTGTTCCATGTTCCATAGATGCTCAATA
>JAABVY010000149.1 GCA_011777135.1 Candidatus Zixiibacteriota bacterium
GATAGGTCTCGCGGATGTTTTTGATAATGCCGCCCCTTCTGAGATAATCGCGCGGATCTGCATCCGGGATCTTGAGAATCTTCATCAGGTAATCCCGCTGTCTTTGAATGGCCTCATGGTACAGATCCCGATCAATGCCCCAGCGGGAAGCAAAATGCGGCCGCATGAATCGATCGACACCACCCAGGGTCGTTCTCAGCCGCTCTTCGAAAAAGTCGTAAAAATGAATTGCTTTGTACAGGATGTCCAGCTCGCTTTTGTATTCATCAACCCCGGCTTCTTTACACTCATAGTACAGATACAGCAGTTTTTCCAGGTACGTGCGCTCGGCCAGTTGCGACATGAGATCGCCGGTGCCCAGCAGTTTCCCCAGCATTTCAATCTGCGGCGAAGGAAAGTCGATGGCTGAGATATCGGTAGCCATATCGGTGCATAGAATAATCAGACGGCCGGCGTCAATCTGTGCCTCGGACAAGCCCAATTCGAAACCGTGGCGGCTTAAAAAATCCATGCTGCGCTGCTCATGATTCGCNNCTGAATATAGCCGGCATCATGCAGGAGAGTGGCGACCAGGGCAGCTGTGATTTCGCTTTCGGAAAAGGATTCGTTGCGCAGTATGGCGCCATGGATCAGGCGACTCATGGCAAGGAAGGCTTCGCTGGCGTGACGAAAATCATGATATCCGGTATTGCAGGCTCTGTAACCCGGAAAATTACCATGGTAGAGGCGCTGGGTGGCCTCAAAGGCATTGCGGATCGGTGCTGTGTCCAAGTCGGGTGAAATGCGTCTTAAAATTTCAAGGACTTCGTCTACCACATTTTCCGCAGCATCTACCGGAAAAAGCTTTGATAGGTCTTGTGCGCTCGCTGTCCGATTCATCGGTTTCCGCTTATGAATGAAAAAATGACCGGTTTTATTTAACTTAACAAATACGTTATTTTTCGAAAATATTCAAGCTGACAAGCCATAAAGTTGTTTTTTGTATTGACAGATAATCTGCGCTTTCTTAATATGACACAATTTTAGTGGCTGTGAGAAAGAGATTTTTGACCTTATCACGCATTCGGACAAAGAAAAGTAAAAGAATGCCCCCCCCAGCAGAAAACCAAA
>JAABVY010000304.1 GCA_011777135.1 Candidatus Zixiibacteriota bacterium
ACTGACATCTACCGATCTTTCGAAATCAATTTGTAATTCTCTGATGCTGTCATATACAGTCTCATAATTTTCTTTGGTGAATTGCGCCCTGGCAATGCCGGTCATAACTAGAAAGCAGGCGGTGATCAAAATAATAATTCGATTCATGGTTTTCTCTCCCTGTTTTGCGAATGTCTATTATAAGATATAGACGCCGGGATTCAATGCAAGTCAAAAAGATTTTACAGATAGACAGGGGAATGGTTCACGCAGTTTGAAGCCTTTATCCGGAAATATATTCCTGCAGGGTAACTGAATCAGTCTCGAACATCCGGGCTCGAAGATATTCGAAGATTCTACGCAGTTTCGTGGGATCAATATATCCGGGGAGTGTGAAGAGATACCTCTGTGTTTGGCCATNNCTCAAGACGCGACTGCGATATTGGATTTTTTCATTGGAGTTGGATTCTATGCGAACAGGCAAAATTTTGTGTTCGAATGCTTCCAGAATTTCCGCCCCTGTAAAAACATCAGATTCCATCTGATCGCAAGGAGTACAGTTCCTGGAGCGAAAGAACAACAAGGCAAAGCGGCTTTCGCCCTCGATTTCAGATAAGGCCTGATTGAATGTACGCCAGGGGATTGAGTCAGCCAGAACCGGCTCGGCAGTATCCGCTGCGTTGTCAACCATAGCCGAGTCAATAGGGAATTTTGCAGAATCAATTGATTGTTCAGTAATTCCTGTTTCGATTTCGCTCTGATCGGCCACAATCGTCAGCCCCACAACAAGCAAAGCCACTCCTACCAGCACAACCAGCAGCCAGGTGACTTTGGAACTGTAATATGGATTTTTTCTCTCAGGCTCACGGCCTGTCACAGATTATATCCCTCAAGTGAAGTTATTACAGGAGGCACCGCTTCTGCCTCCGGATGATCCCCCACTGGTGGCAAAAGCCGAAATCTTCTTTTCCGTCTTCTCAGATTTGCATTTCGGACAGGCGGGCTTGTTTTCGCCAAACACAAGCTCCTCGAATTCATGTCCGCACTCTATGCATTTATATTCATACAGAGGCATCTTCCGTCTTCTCCTTTTTCTTCCAGGGAAAGCTGAAACTCAGCAATAAGCCGATTATTCCGCCATAAATAACGGATGTATACGGATTT
>JAABVY010000098.1:0-590 GCA_011777135.1 Candidatus Zixiibacteriota bacterium
CAAAAAGTCCTGATCAGGTCCCGCAACGATTGATCTCCGGACCCCTTAAAAAGCCTTGAAATGAATTGACATATCTGTCTGCTATCCTTAATTTCAGCCCAAAAGGGTTTGACATGGATATTACAGCCGAGAAAATAGTAACCTACGTCTCCAAAGAAAATTACCGTCCGGTAAGACCTCGAGAACTTGCCAAAGAGATGAAAATCCCTGAAAAAGATTACCGCAAATTCCGTCGCATGCTGAAAGACCTGGTATCCGATGGCGAACTCGTAAAAATCCGTGGGGGAAGAATAGGCCCGCCGGGAAAGATGAATCTCAAAGTGGGCAAAATTCAGATTACCTCGAAAGGATTTGGTTTTCTGATGCCTGATGACGGCAAGGAGGAAATATATATCCGCGCCAATGATACCAAGACCGCGTTAAATGGCGATAAAGTTGTAGTCAGAGTGAAGCCTTACAAGACTCCCGGTAAGAAACCCGAGGGCGAAGTGGTAAAAGTGCTGGAACGAGCACGAAATACCATTGTCGGTACGTACCACTCCTCCAAATACTTCGAGTATATCGAACCAGATGATCCCTCTTTCAAGCGC
>JAABVY010000098.1:604-6094 GCA_011777135.1 Candidatus Zixiibacteriota bacterium
CAGTTTCTCAATCCCGAGGGCAGGCTGGTGGAAGTCCTGGGATTTCCGCATGAGGCCGGGGTTGATGTCTTAAGCGTTATCAAGAAGTTTGAGCTTCCGCTGGAGTTCCAGGCGCCGGTGCTGAGAGAGGCGTCAAAAGCAAAGCTCGGTATCACTCCTGCAGAGATAAAAAAGCGAAGGGATTTCAGGGATCGGGTAACCTTTACAATTGATCCTGTCGATGCCAGGGATTTCGATGATGCGCTATCCATAAGAAAGAACAGCAATGGCAATTATCTCGTAGGAGTGCATATCGCCGATGTTTCTCATTATGTGCGCGAGGACAGTACTCTGGATAAGGAAGCCCGCAATCGGGGAACTTCTGTATATCTAGTAGATCGTGTTCTCCCCATGCTCCCGGAACATCTTTCCAATGAAATCTGCAGCTTGAAGGGCGGCGAGGAGCGTTTGACCTATACCTGCGAAATGGAAATCAATGATAAGGGTGATGTGGTCAAATTTGAAATTTTCAAGTCTGTAATCAAAAGCTCTGCCAGGCTGGATTATGATCAGGTGCAGGAGTATTTCGATAGCGGAGTGACTGATGGTGTTCCTGAAAATGTGGCAAAGGCCCTTAGCCCATTGCGGTCAATCGCAAAAAAACTTCGCGAGCGGCGTTTCCAGATGGGCAGCCTGGATTTCGATCTGCCTGAACCGCTGGTAATTATGGATGAGAGCGGGGAGGTTGTGGATGTCCAGGTGCGGCCCCGCAAGGAGAGCCACAGGCTGATCGAGGAATTCATGCTCCTGGCAAATAAATGCGTGGCCATCCATTTCGTCAGACTGGGTCTTCCAACACTCTTCCGCGTGCATGACAGGCCGGATAAAGACAAGATAGAGGCCTTTCAGGAGTTCGCCAAGTCGTTCGGATATGATTTCAATTTTCCCGATCCGGTCAAACCGAAGCATCTGGCAGACAGTATCAGAAAATTCGAGGGAACACCGGAAGAGGAGCTTCTCAACGAGATTCTCCTCAGGTCGCTGAAAAAGGCCCAGTACCAGCGGGAAAATATCGGCCATTTCGGACTGGCCTTCGAAAACTATCTGCATTTCACCTCGCCTATCAGACGTTACCCGGATTTGATGGTGCACCGGCTTCTGTCTGAGATAAAGGGCAAGAAATACATGGGGGCACGCATGGCGTCTGTAAATGAGCTACTTGACCGAGTCGGCAGACACAGCTCCGACATGGAGATAATAGCCGAAAAAGCGGAACGTGAGACTATTAAGATCAAGCAGGTGCTCTATCTTTCGCGCCAGATAGGCAATATTTACGAGGGCATAATTTCCGGCATCACCTCGGGTGGATTTTTCGTCAGGCTGCTGCAATTTTCAGCCGAAGGCATGATACGTCTATCCATGATGGTCGATGATTACTATTATGTGGATATGGAAAGGTATGAAATCCGCGGCCGGCATAAAAAGAAAAGCTACCGCTTGGGAGACAAGGTATATGTTCAGATTGTCGATGTCGATCTGGTGTTTTACAGAGTCGATCTGAAGTTGGTGGAAAACGACAAACCCCCCAAGCCCAAAAAGGCTGGAAAGCGTCGTAAGAAAAAGAAAAATGGATAATGGTTTTTCAATATGGATTTTATCTCAACGCCCCGAAATTTTTGAGTGGCGTGATCGTGACCTTTGGCCCGACGGTTATAATGTCGTTGTATTTGAAAAGCTCAACCTGCTTCTGAATAATCTAGAAAGCCGCCAACCGGATTTCATTCTGCTGGATTGGGATTTGATCAGCCAGAACGCCCATCCGATAGTATCCAAGCTGTCACGCAATTCTCCGCTGACAGAAATATACCTGATCTACCTTCCCGAGGAAAGCAGCATATACGAAGATCTCAGCAGTTGGAATCTTTCCGGCGCCTATCCTCCCGATTACTCTTCTCAGCATTTACGCGAAAAGATGCAGGAAAACGTCGATCTGAAAAAGTTGCTTAACAATAACGGGATTATCGGACGCTCGGCACATCACAAACGCATGGCCTCGGTTCTGAAACAGATCTCTCCCACCGATGCAACCGTTCTGATTACCGGTGAATCCGGCACAGGTAAGGAGATTCTGGCTCATGCTATTCATGCCAATTCCAATCGCAGCGATAATCCGTTCATATCCGTCAATGTCGCGGCTATCTCCGAATCTGTAATGGAGAGCGAGCTATTCGGACATGAAAAAGGAGCTTTCACCGGAGCTGATAAGCAGCGGGCAGGATATTTTGAGGTCGCCTCGGGTGGAAGTATCTTTCTGGATGAAATTGGCGACTTCAAGCTCGACCTGCAGGCCCGTCTTTTGCGGGTTCTGGAACAGAAAACATTTTTTCGTGTGGGGGGTAATGAGCAGATCATTGCCGATGTACGTGTGATATGCGCCACCAATCGGTATCTAAAAGATCTGGTCGACGAAGGAAAATTCCGAAATGATCTTTATTACCGTCTCTCTGTGATACAGATAAATACCGAACCCCTGCGCAGCCGTCCTGAAGACGTGCATCCACTGGCAGTTCATTTCCTGCAGGAGTTAAAGCCTGATCTGGGTGAGATCAAGATTGATTCTGATGCCGTGACTCTTCTGGAACGTTATAGCTGGCCCGGAAATGTTCGCGAACTGAAGAACTTCATCCATTCCACCGCTTATCTTTCGAGGGATAAACGGATAACCTCGGACAATGTCGAGGAATTCATAAGGCAGGCCGCCAGGCAGAACCGCTCACTGCCGGTGGTTACCGGCAAAACCGGCGAGCAGGCCGACTTTGAAATGATCTACCGCGCGCTGCTCAGTCTCGCGCGCGAGGTGGCCGAAATGAAAGAGATTATGCTGGAATCGGCCAATCATAAGGAGACTCCTGTTGAACATGTGCATCCCCGTAATGAAGACATGGAAATCAAGCCGCAGGTGCAGACCCTGCGCGAGATGGAAAAGAAGATGATTGAAAGGGCGCTCGAGGCGGCCTCATCCAACAGAAAACTGGCCGCTCAATACCTTGGAATTGGTGAGAGGACGCTGTATCGTAAATTAAAGGAGTATGGTTTAAGTTAGCAGGGGAGGGAAGCTGAGACTCTGTCTCTTTTTTCTGCTCCTCATCACATCTGTCGCGAAACCGGCGCTAATAACTACTTATCTTCTCGATTCGCAGTCCGAACTGGATTTCCTCTTTCAGTCCGGGCAGATTGATGAAGAGCAGTACAAAATTCTGGATGAATTATTCTCTGGCATGCCCTATCCGGCGGTAGGGTTAGATGAGCACCTTATTGATGCTATTCTCAATCAGTATCCGGAACTTGAGATATCATCTGATTCCCTTGCCGGGTTGGAACAGCCTGAGCTCGATCTTCCCGCATCCGATGTGTCCGGAGGCATATTCCGGAAACTGGAATCCGCATTAACATACCGTATATATCATGATCTCGATCAGGATAAAACTCGCAGACAGCTAATAACTCTCTCCGGTAAATATGCAAAAGACTATATCTATTATCTGCAAATGGAAAAAGATGAGTCGGGACAGGACTATTATTTTCGCAAGAGGTATCTGCGTTTTAATAACAAGAAATTCGATCTGGAGCTGGGTAATTTCAATCCGCGCTGGGGCATGGGAATCAGCCTTGGCTATCATTCCGATTTTTTGGGCCGCGATGACTACTTGTCTTATAAATCGGCTCTTTTTCCAAAGCTGGGAAAGTTCAATGGAATCAGGCTGCAATATAATTCCATCTTATCACCTCTTGCCATGTTTTCATACGATAGATCGCATTCTGCGCAGGGAAAACTGGCTGCATTCGGTACAGAATATAAGCACAATGGTCTGAATGTCGGAATTATTGGAAGCTATTTTGAAATCGAGAATTTGCAAAATGGCAAATATTACTCTGATTTTATTTTTGGCGGTAGTCTCAAATTCAAATGGAATAAATACGATTTTATATCAGAAATATCCTCGAATGATTTCCCAAATTTTGCATGGTGCTTTGATCTCAAACGGAAATTTTACAAAGGCAAAATAGCGCTCTCAGGCTGGAATTATCCGTCCAGGTATATCAATCCTTATGGCGCCGGCAGAGCAAACTCCGATTACAAGACAATCGAGATTGAGGATACAGGTCTGGAGTATAAATCGCGCCAAAATGGCGAATGGGGCATCTGGGCCAGATCATCATACTCGCTCTTCAAACAGCACTTGACATCGATATCCGCCAACTACTGGTCCGATGCCGGTGAGGAGGAGAAATTCAGGATAAAGCTGTCGGAGCGATTCAGGATTTCAGAAACGTTAGAGACAGAACTGACATATCTCTGGGGCGATGATTACATCGGTGGCGATTACGGCGACCGGCAGCATATCAGGATGGACATAATCTGCGGTAGCTCTATCAGGAAGAGGTTACGACTTTCTGCAGAGCTGAAACGAGTCTATTATTCATATGGGAGGCGCGATTATGTCCGCGCTGAGGTCAAGGCTGTGTATCCGCTTTCAGATAAGATAAATTCTATTGTCAAATTCAGCCGGATTGATTATGATATGAGCGATGGTTCGCCGGGGTACTGGCTTGTATACTTGAGCGAAAATATCACATTCGGAGATCACATCTATCTTCGAGCGGTAATGGACAGCAGAGAAGGAAGAGAATATAACCTGATTGAATCGGCACGGTTCAATCTGCTGGTGACATTATT
Source organism: Candidatus Zixiibacteriota bacterium (assembly GCA_011777135.1). Classification (GTDB taxonomy): domain Bacteria; phylum Zixibacteria; class MSB-5A5; order JAABVY01; family JAABVY01; genus JAABVY01. The sequence continues at coordinate 5,322 of JAABVY010000098.1, forward strand.
AACAGGGTAACTATGCGTATAACATTTATTGTAATTTTCGCATTGATATTTTTCTCTCAAAGTCTAATCTGTCAGCTTCTGATCACGGAATTTCTGGCTGACCCCGAAGACCCGCTGGGATCTGAATGGATTGAGGTCTATAACTTTTCTGATCAAGCTCTAAATCTGGATGGATGGTCATTGTGCGATCTGGTTGGATGTGCTAATCTTGATAGCTCTCTGATCGAACCCGGAAACTATTTTGTCCTTTGTCAGGATTCAGCCGATTTCAGGTCATATTATGAAGATTTTGATCGGATTCTAATCCAGGTCTCTTCATGGCGCGCCCTGAATAATTCCGGCGATCTTATTTTGCTTTTGACTCCTGATAGTATTGTTGCTGACTCTGTTCCATATAGTTCTACTAATGGCGGCAATATATCCTGGGAACGGATATCTTTTGATGATCCCGGGTGGGAGAGTTCTAACTGGCATCCATCGCTGGATATTACAGGGTCAACTCCCGGCCGCGTCAATTCTGTATATGGCGGATTTCCGTCTGGCTTCAAGCTGAGTCTTGTAAGCAAGCTGATTTCTCCCGGGTGCGGATATGAACATGAATACCTGAAAATCAAGATCGAAATTCCGAGGGAATGTTATCTGACTCTTGATGTATATTCTCTCGAAGGCCACAAGCTCTTAACCATATTTGATGAGCAGATGCTCGCTTCCGGGGAGTATACCTACGATGGCCGAACATCCGACGGCAAGTATCTGGAGGTTGGCATGTATAT
>JAABVY010000153.1 GCA_011777135.1 Candidatus Zixiibacteriota bacterium
ATAAAGGAACATGCCGCTGTTGAAAAGTGCCAAGTTCAAGGCCTCATATTTGCCGAAATCATAGCCGATAAGCTGTCCCAGATATTTCTGCATCAGATCGCCATGATTCATAATCGCAGACTGAATATCTTCGAAAATAATGCCCGAAGATTTCAGGTCATCAGCAAGTTGGGTATATGTGATCCGGTCGCCGTGATTGCATCCAAAAGCTGCAAATTCCGGTTTCAGCGGGGCAATTTCCTCATCCCTTATCTTAGACATAACCGGAAGCACCAGCATCTTCTGCGCAAGACTATCCTGCATAAACCAATTCGGCTTGGTGTATTTCCAGAGATGCTCGACCTGCGAGGGCATCTCGGCCTCCTGGAAATAATTCCAGGCGCGGTTTCTCAGATCATAGAGCCACTCGGGCTCATTCCCTGCAATCGGCCTGAAGGCAACCTTTTGTTCTGTTAATGTTTCTGTTATCATATCTGCACCTGACTATTTTTGATTTTCAGTTTAGCCAACCGAGCCTTCCATTTCAAGCTCGATAAGCCTATTCAATTCGACTGCATATTCCATCGGAAGCTCTTTGGTGAATGGCTCGATGAATCCGTTGATGATCAGCAGACGGGCCTCATCCTCAGTCAGGCCGCGAGAGGTCAGATAGAACAACTGCTCCTCGGCAACCTTGCTGACCCGGGCTTCATGTTCTATGCGCACATCATCATTATCTATCTCCATTGTAGGATAGGTATCTGATCTTGAAGCCCCATCCAAAAGGAGCGCATCGCATTCAACCGATATCTTGCTTCCTTCAGCCTGTGGATAAACCTTGGCCATACCTCTGTATGAGGCTCTTCCCCCGGCTTTGGAGATAGACTTGGAGGTCACCCGCGAGCTGGTTCGTGGCGCCACATGTATGACCTTAGCGCCTGCATCCTGATGCTGGCCGTCACCTGCGAATGCAACCGACAGAATCTCACCCTTGGCACCCTCACCCAGGAGATAGACGCAGGGGAATTTCATAGTAAGCTTTGAGCCGATATTACCGTCGACCCATTCCACCGTGGCATTCTTATGTGCATGGGCACGTTTGGTAACCAAATTATATACATTCTGCGACCAGTTCTGAATAGTCGTGTATCTGATATAGGCATCTTCCAGCGAAATCAATTCCACCACTGCTGAATGAAGCGAATCCGTAGAATATGACGGCGCTGTACAGCCCTCNNGTACACCCCTCTATATAATGTACGCGAGAGCCCTTGTCGGCAATGATCAGGGTCCGCTCGAACTGTCCCATATTCTCGGCATTGATGCGGAAATACGCCTGTAATGGGATCTTAACATCAAGCCCCGGTGGAACGTAGATAAACGATCCGCCCGACCAAACCGCCGAATTCAAGGCCGCAAATTTGTTATCGTTGGGCGGGATAACGGTCGAAAAGTACTCCTTGACAATATCCTCATGTTCTCGCAGACCGGTATCCATATCCTTGAAAATTACACCCTGATCCTCGAGGTCCTTTTGCATCGAATGATAGACGACCTCGGACTCGTATTGCGCCGACACACCCGCCAGGAATTTCCGCTCTGCCTCGGGAATTCCGAGTTTATCGAATGTGTTTTTGATTGACTCCGGGACCTCATCCCAGGATTTGCCCTGCTTTTCGATCGGCTTGATATAGTAGTAAATATTATCAAAATCTATGCTGTTCAGGAGTTCAGTGTTCCCCCAGGTCGGCATGGGCTTTGACAGAAAGATATCGAGCGCCTTGTGACGGAAATCCGCCATCCATCGAGGCTCATCCTTCATTTGGGAGATCATTTCGACCACTTCATGGTTAACGCCCCTTGCTCCCTTATGGAAATACTCCTCCGGGTCGCGGAAACCGTACCTGGTGGCGTAATCGACTCCTATGTCGGCAATTTCTTTATTTTTAATAATCTCAGCCATAATTACACCTCGACTGCTTGATGATTCTCGGCTTTGATCCAATCGTAGCCCTTCTCCTCGAGCTCGAGGGCAAGCTCCGGTCCTCCCTCGCGGACAAATTTGCCATTCATCATGACATGAACCTTATCCGGCTTGATATAATTCAGGATTCTCTGGTAATGTGTTACCAGAAGAAGGCCATTTTTATCCGATGCAACGGAATTTATTCCTTTGGAGACGACCTTCAATGCATCGATATCCAGACCGGAATCGGTCTCATCCAGTATTCCGATCTTGGGATCGAGCATGGCCATCTGCAGAATCTCCAGACGCTTCTTCTCGCCGCCCGAGAAACCGTCATTGACATAACGTGTGGCAAACGACTGGTCAACTTCCAACAATGCAAATTTTTCCTTGAGATCCTTTCTGAATGATCTCAGAGCCTGTTCATCCCCGCCATGCTTGGCTTTGACAGCGGCACGGAGAAAATTAGCTACGGTCACGCCCGGAATGGCCAATGGGTACTGGAAAGCCAGGAATAATCCGGCCAATGCACGCTCGGTAGCATCCATCTCAAGCAAATCCTTACCAGCGATCATAGCCTTACCTTTTGTGATCTCATAGCTGGGATGCCCCGCCAATGCATTGGCCAGGCTGGACTTACCGGAACCGTTAGGACCCATAATAGCATGAATTTCGCCCGCTTTGATATCAAGCGAGACGCCCTTAACCACCTCATTGCCCTCTACCTCGACATGAATGTCAGAGAATGAAAATATTGTCTTTTTATCTTTCATGATTACCTCGTCAATTTATTCTGTTATAATTTCAATATTCGAAATCAAATTTTCAAAATCATAATTACCTGATGCCAGGTCAGCCAGCGTAACCTTTCCCAGAACACCGTCTATTAGTTTGCTGAATCCTTTCCAGATTTCGCGAACAGTGCAATCATCCGTATGTGCACATTTTGCCAGATCGCCGATATATTTGCGGCAGTGTTTGGGATTATACAGTGGTTCGCCCAGTGCATCAAAAATCTCCTTGAGATCATAGTTTGGGGCCGGCTTGACCAGAGCATAACCTCCTTGACGACCCCGTACCGCCTTCACCAGACCCGCTTTCTTAAGGATCATCAGGAGCTTCCCCGCGTATGAAAGTGACAAACCCTCGGCTTCCGAAATCTCAGGAAGAGTCATCGGCCCGCCGTTATTCCTGGCAAGCTGGAGCATGCATCTCAGACCATATTCTTCCAATGCTGATACTTTCACAATCTTATTTCCTGACAATCTCTTATAATTTCTTTACTAAAAAGTACAGTATTTAGAATTCTAACCATTTTAGTATGCTTTTGTTCCGCAGTTCGTAACAATTTTGGATAATATTTATCATCTATTTATTCAAAATCCTGAAGTTTTCCAACTTTATACCTAATCCTATGGGAGATAATAAGTAATGGTCCTTACCCCCTATTAAATGCATAATATTTTAAAATAAGACTTGTTTTATCCTATTTTAATAATATAATCAGGCATTGCTGTACGCATCTGGAAGTAAAAAAAGCGAAATACACAGATTCAAAAATATTCTGGAAGGGGTTTCCCTGATAAGCTAGAACTGGTTTATCTGATCGCTAAGCTCATTTATGATGTCATGCACAAGTCCATTGCGGGAGAGTTGCCACGCATGAAGGATATAGTGACAAAAACAAGAAAATTAACTGATTCAACTATTCACATAAAAACTCAAAGGAGTTAGAAATGATTACTGCAGATTTAAACAAACTGGAATTAAGCGAATTCACCGGCAAGAACCATCCCACCCAGCATTGCAGGGCAACTTTTCCGATTCTGGAGGCGGTCGGAAGCGAGGACACCGCCATGGTGTACTTCGAGCTTGATGAGGGAAAGAACCTCGGTCAGCACACAGACAGCGCCGAGGAAATCCTATTGATTCTGGAGGGTAAGGTTGAAGTCAAGATCGGCGATGAACGCCAGATTGTAAATGCCGGATCGATTGCATTAGTACCGACCATGGTTCCTCATGACCTCAAGAATGTGGGCCAGGGGAAAGTACGAGTGGCGGGAATTTTCGGCCGCAATAACATAACCGCGACCTTCGACATCCCCTGGGCCGAGCTCGATTCTAATGTGGTTAGCACTTCCGAGATGGCAAAGCAGACTGCCCAGGCATAAAACCAACGTATACACTAATTATCATTAAGAAAGGAAGTGAAATTATGGAAACAGTAGCAGCAATAAGTAAAAAGGTTCTTTTCGAAGAAGAACTGAGCATCACGTGTATTACGGAATACGGATTCAGCTGGGAGGATATGCGCTCCGGAGACAAGGTCATACCGCTCGAGGGCGCAAGGTTTGATCTCAATTTTGAGGGGTTCGCCAGGGGGCAGGGTATCAATGGCAAGATAATTGGTACCGATTATATGAATATCCGTGCTGACGGACGGTTTTTGCTGACTATTTATGGCCGAATCACTACAGATGATGGGGTGAATATTGCCTTCTATGAAGACGGCATTCTTACACCTTCTGAAGATGACCCGGGGAAGGCAGGCCTGCGTTTAAACATGAGACTGAATACGGCAGACCCCAGATATTCCTGGGTCAATAAGCTCCAGGTCTGGTGCGTAGGTACAGCCGATACTGAGAACCGCAAAGTCAAAGTGAGGGCATATTCGGAATAGATGATTTATCGCGGCTGATTGATATGAATGGGATGGACTCAGAGTCTATCCCGTTTATTTTTTTGGTAATTATGGATTAAGAAGTTGTCGCTGCCCGGTAAGTCTCCTCAAGAGTCTCCAGCATCGCCTTTATGTCGCTGGTCGGGAGGCTGCAGGTGAAATTCTGGCAGATATAGGCGGTGGCCTTCTCGCCAATTGACTTCTGCTCTTTGGTATATTCAGCATATTGCATAATTTCCGGCTTACTCTCACTTCCGGGCCGAAAGATTATCACTCTGTTTGGTATATATTTCTGCCTCAATGCCGTGAGCATCTCATGGGAATCCGAATTTTCAAGATCACCGGAGATCACTATCTCAAATGACGGCCCGACCATATAATCAACCGCGCTCAAAAGCATTGTGTTGCCGGCCGGATAGCGATCAACCTGACTGGCAAAGGCCCTTGCAAGCTGGTGGGACATCTCCTCCCATTCTGTTCTGGCAGTGATACGAGCCAGCCTGATCAGGTTCAATGCGGACACCGAATTACCGGAGGGTATCGCACCATCATAGATTTCTTTGGACCTGTGAATCAATTGCTCCGATTTATCAGAAGTAAAATAAAATCCGCCATCATCAAAATCCCAGAAATGTTTTATAAGATATTCTTGAAGTTTTATAGCTTCATCAAGAAACCGGATTTCAAATGTGGCCTCATAGAGCTCCAGAAGACCCCAGATCACAAAAGCATAATCATCGATAAATCCGGTCTGATCCGATTTTTCCTCGCGGTACATGTGTAAAAGTGAACCGTCATCATTTTTCAAAGTGCCCAGAATAAAATCCGCCGCCAGAATAGCTATCTCTGCCAGTGCTGGATTGTCAAATACCTGCGCTCCCCTGGCATAGGCTGCAATCATAAGCCCGTTCCAGTCAGTCAGGATTTTGTCATCTTTATGTGGATGCTCACGAAGCTCACGATGATCAAAAAGTTTATCACGAATCTTCTTCATTCTCTTTTCAAATTCATCCAATGGCATTTTCATTCCCTCGGCATGCCGCTCTAAGCTTTTGGAGATGTGAAGGATATTATCTCCGGTCTTTCGTCCGGTCGCCTCTTCGGCGTAGTTTCCTGTAGCGCTGACGTTGAATACCCGTAATGCCTGTTCGGCATCCCTGTCCTCCAGTACCTTGCCGAGTTCATTTTTCGTCCAGAGATAAAACTTTCCCTCCTCGCCCTCGCTGTCGGCATCCTCGGCTGAGTAAAACCCTCCAGCCGGATCGGTCATATCTCGCTTTACATACTTAAAAATCTCCTCAGCAGTATCCTTATACTCTGTCTTCCCAGTTGCCTGGAATACTTCTATAAAGGCATAAGCCATAATCGCCTGATCATAGAGCATCTTTTCGAAGTGAGGAAGAAACCATCGCGAATCGGTAGAATACCTGTGAAAGCCGAAGCCGATATGGTCATAAATCCCGCCCTTGCGCATCTCCTGCAGGGTTTTTTCGACCATATCAAGAGCCTTGTCTTCATGAAAACGTTTCCACTGCTTTAATAAAAAGATTAGATTATGCGGTGATGGAAACTTGGGAGCGCTTCCGAATCCGCCGTTGGTATCATCAAAGCTGGATTCCAGCTGACTGTAAGCCGTCCTCAGGATCTCTGATCCCAATTCTGGTCCGGGTTCCGCCGGCCCGGCGGCAGAAACCCCAGCCGTGATCTGGTCAGCAGACTGTTCGACATCATCACGCCGGTTTTTCCAGACATCATCAATGCGCTGGATCAGTTCAATCATTCCGATGCGGCCGTAGGAATTGTGCTTCGGTATATAGGTGCCGGCAAAAAACGGTTTCTTATCCGGAGTCATAATAATGGTAAGGGGCCATCCACCGCTGCCTGTCATTATCTGGCATACGGTCATGTAAATATTATCAATATCCGGCCTTTCCTCACGGTCGACTTTAATTGAAACGAAACTCCCATTCATCATGCGCGCCACCTCTTCATCCTCAAAAGACTCATGCGCCATGACATGGCACCAGTGACAGGTAGAATATCCTATGGACAGAAATATCGGCTTGTCTTCTTCTTTGGCTTTTATGAATGCCTCGTCTTTCCAGGGATACCATTCGACCGGATTTTCCGCATGCTGGAGAAGATATGGGCTTCTGGAATCCCTCAGCCTGTTATATCGACCCTCTATATTTTTTGTTTTGTTATCTTCCATGGTTTATCTCCGGAAAATGAACACCAACGCTTTTGTACTGTTTCTCACACTTATCAGAACAAGAATCATATCTCAATGTTTAAAGTTTTTGTGTTAATCGACTCACTTTTGTAACTTATATTATTTCCAGTCGTATGGCATCATTGCGGCCTTTGCAGAGGGAGGAATTATGCTGGATATAAGAGTGATGACCGAGCAGAAAACTGCTGCGGCATTTGAAATAGTCGACTCCATGAACTGGGGGTATCTTTAAGAAAGATGTCGAACGGTTGATTGAATTTGATCCGGAAGGAAATTTCCTGGCCATCGCCGATACTCGTTTAGCGGGAGTGCTTTTTACCTCGCGATACGATGATTACGCCTTTATGGGTCCGGTGATCGTAAAAGAGGAGTTTCGCGGCGATGGGATCGGAGAGAAGCTTATGATCCAGGGAATGGACTACCTCAAAGGCCTTGGTGTAAAATCGATCGAACTTGACGCTGTTTTTCTGGCATTGAACCTTTACAGGCGGCTGGGATTTAAAGACAAACATTTTTCATACCGGTTCAAGAAGGAATCTACCGGAGGAACTGAGAAAATCCAGCGCTTCAATATCTCTCAGAAAGATGATATTATCAAACTGGACAGAAAATTGACCGGATTGAATCGAAGTAAACATCTGAGAAGATTCTGCATTGAATTCTCACATTCAATATATACTATCACGGAGGAGAATCTTCTGGCTTATGGCATGGTCAGGGAACGAAATGGCGGAAGCTACGCGGTTGGTCCTCTGGTGGCCGAGAATTCCTCATTGGCGGAAAGGCTGTTACTCGGAATTATGGCCGAGTATCCACAAAAACAGATCCTGATCGGGCCGCTTGAACCTCAGAGGGAGTTTATCGCATTCTTGCGGGGACTCGGGTTCCTGCACAACATTCCGGCATTACGTATGTATTATGGCGAGAAACGGAATTATCATAAACATGTATATGGTATCATCGCCGCCGAGAAAGGCTGATCTCTGTCGTGCTTAAACTGATATATGCTGAAACGGATGAGCATCTTGAAATAATCCGGGTGCTGTTCCGCGAATACGAAGAGTATCTTGGCTTCCATCTTTGTTTCCAGAATTTTGAAGATGAGATGAAAACTCTGCCGGGGAAATACGCTCCACCTCAGGGAAGGCTGATAATAGCCGAATATGATTCCGAGATCGCCGGATGTGTTGCGGTTAAGAAAATCGGTGAAGGTGTGTGCGAGATGAAACGTCTTTATGTGCGCCCCAAATTCCGCGGTAAAAAGATCGGACGGCTCCTGGCCGAGAGAATCGTTGCGGACGCCCGTGAAATCGGATATGATCTGATGCGCCTGGACACGCTCGAAAGATTGAAAGAAGCGATCGCGCTTTACCGTTCTATGGGCTTCAAAGAGACCACCGCTTATGTATATAATCCGATTGAGGATGTTGTGTACATGGAATTGAAGCTGAATTCGTAGAGCAGGTTCCACGCGAACCTGCCATTGATTTGATAGGCATGATCACAGTGATCATGCCCTACATCG
>JAABVY010000239.1:0-2036 GCA_011777135.1 Candidatus Zixiibacteriota bacterium
AATATTGCATCGCCTCGAAAAATCATTACCTTGATAGAAAAATGAATGCTGAGGGCGAAATAAGCAAAAGGTTGTTATTGAGCGATGAGGATACGGAAATCGAGACTTGTAATTGTACCATTAGGCGAGGTTGATTACTTTCTAATAAATAAACTTGCCACCAATCTGTCATCGACTCTTTCAATTTCTGCCAATATCATGCAGGGCGTAAAAATTCCTCCCGAGTCATATAATATCATGCGCTCACAGTATTACGCCACGGTAATCCTGCAGAAATTGGAGCTAATGAAATCAAGCCAAAAGGAACTCATGCTGGGTATCATGGAGGAAGATATCTATGCCGGGGAAGAACATTCTGTGGCTTCGGAAATTGACCGTATGACAGGATGCGGCGTGATTTCGTTGATGCATCTTCGTACCGATTTCTATGGCCTGCCCGAAAACGAGAAATGGGTCTATCCGCGATTGTACAAAGAGACCTTTAAGATTGTGGCCCGTTTGATGGGTATGCGGGCCTGCCGCAATCCTCATTGCATACTATACTATTCACAGGATATGCGCGATATCGACGATAAAAAACTCAAGCTTTGTGATATCTGTCAGAGGGAATTCTTTAAACTGGTATAAAATCATTTTCTTACCTTGCTTTCGATGTTTTTATTGAAAATCCGGAAGCATAGACTATTATAAATCTCATGAATATCGAACAGCTTGCTCGGGCGTTAAGGAATGATAATGAGTTCATGGATTGTGTCACCCACTGGGAGACTCTGCCTGCCATGGAGCCGAAATATGCCGATTTTCCCGAAAATCTCGATCCACGGCTGAAAGAGGTACTGACACAAAAAGGTATAAGCAGGCTTTACACACATCAGCGCGAAGCCTATGACCTTGCCTCCGGGGGCAAGAACTTTGTGGTGGTGACGCCCACCGCCTCCGGCAAAACTCTCTGTTATAATCTGCCTGTGCTTAACCGGATGCTATCCGAACCGGACACGCGTGCATTATACCTTTTCCCTACCAAGGCGCTCTCGCAGGACCAGGTAAGCGAACTCTATGGAATTATAACTGCACTTGAAGCGGATATCAAGACCTTCACCTTCGACGGCGATACGCCTCAAAACGCCCGCAAGAAAATACGCGAGGCGGGACATATCGTGGTCACTAATCCAGATATGCTGCATTCGGGAATACTGCCGCATCATACCAGATGGATCAAGCTGTTTGAAAATCTGAAATATGTGGTAATTGACGAACTTCATCACTATCGCGGAGTTTTCGGCTCACACCTTGCCAATGTGATCCGCAGGCTGAAGCGGCTTTTGAAGTTTTATAATACCGAAGTGCAGTTTATCTGTTCCTCGGCCACGATTGCCAATCCGGTCGAACTGGCTGAACGGATTCTGGAGGAAAAAGTTGAGCTAATCGACAGAAACGGCGCACCGCGTGCCGAAAAGCATTTTATTTTCTACAATCCTCCGGTGGTCAATCAGCAGCTTGGCATACGCAGGTCGGCGCTTCTATCCGCCAGGAACATCGCCGGAAAAATAATCGCCAACGATATCCAGACTATAATTTTTGTGCCCTATCGCACCACAACAGAGATACTCCTGACCTACCTTCGTAACAGTCTGAGCGGACAGATCAACTCCAAACAGGCGGTCTTCGGATATCGCGGCGGGTATCTTCCCAACGAGCGCAGACGTATCGAAAAGGGCCTCAAATCGGGTGAGATACGCGCAGTGGTTTCCACCAATGCATTAGAGCTTGGAATCGATATCGGCCAGCTGGAGGCGGCAATCCTGACCGGCTATCCCGGCTCTATCGCCTCCACACTTCAGCAGGCCGGACGTGCTGGACGTAAACGCGGACTCTCTCTGGTTGTACTGGTGGCCAACAGCTCGGCTCTGAATCAATTCATAGTCAATCATGCTGAATATGTCTTCAAGCAGCCGTTTGAATCAGGTGTGGTCGATCCAAATAACTTCGTTATCCTTACCTCTCATCTGAAATGCGCAGCTTTCGAATTGCCTTTT
>JAABVY010000239.1:2140-8207 GCA_011777135.1 Candidatus Zixiibacteriota bacterium
ATGCTTCATCCGCAGGCAATTTACCTTCATGGCGCGGCGCAGTACCAGGTGGATGAACTGGACTGGGAGGGTCGCAAGGCCATCGTAAAGGAAGTTGATGTCGACTACTTCACCGATGCCGAATCCAAAACCGATCTCAAGGTGCTGACCGTGGAGCGTCAGGATGAGCCCAGCATGTCCGGCTGGGGTGAAATTTCCCTCACGACCGTGACAGTGCTTTTCAAGAAAGTCAAATTCTTCACGCATGAAAATGTCGGATCGGGTAAAGTCAGCCTGCCGGAAATCGAGATGTCGACCACATCCTTCTGGCAGGAATTCCCGCTGGAAATTTATGATCAGATCAATGTTGATCGGGAGAAAATGGGCGAGGTACTGCGGGGTATGGCCAACTGCCTTGGCGATATTGCGCCCTTATATATTCTCTGCGATCGAAAGGATATCGGTTCGATCTCCAATGTCAAAGCTAAGTTCTCGGAGAAGCCCACTTTGTATTTGTATGATCGTGTGCCTGGCGGTGTGGGTTTTTCAGAGAAGATCTTCACCATGAAAAAAGAGATTTACAAAGCCGCCCGCTATTTGATAAAGAGCTGTGCCTGTGAGGCTGGATGTCCCTCATGTATCGGCCCGCCCCCCGACAACAACCCCATCCGAAAAAATCTCGCCGTCATCCTGTTTGATTATCTAATCGATTTGAAATAATTCACGATTCGTGCGCCGCGCCTTCTGGCACTTGGTACCCCACATGAAATGTGGGTTTAGGCGGTCATCCTGCTATGATTCTCCCAGAAAGCAAACTCACGACATCGGTAACAGTCAATGTCCCAAATCAGCATGATTGCTCAGGGTGCCCCAAGCTTTAGCTTGGGATATTGCTCACAAATCGAACAACCCAATCTGAAGATTGGGTCACCCAAAACCGTTATAACCGCCTAAACCGGACTTGAACAAACCGCCGCATCAGAAATATCTATTGCCCATCCTCCAAAAATAAATAAAATATACTTCCATGGAATGGCTTACCGATCCAAAAATCTGGATAGCGCTTGTTACGCTCACCGCGCTGGAAGTAATCCTCGGAATCGATAATATTATTTTCATCTCCATCCTGGCCGACAAGCTGCCCAAAAGCAAGCAGGCACTGGCAAGACGAATCGGTCTGGCTATGGCGATGCTTATGCGAATCCTGCTACTCCTATCATTAAAGTGGATGATGAAGCTGACCTCTCCCCTGTTTGAGGTCTTTACACGGGAGATTTCAGGACGGGATCTGATCCTCATCGGCGGAGGGCTATTCCTCTTGGCCAAAAGCACCATGGAAATTCATGAAAATATCGAGGGTCATAGGAAGGAGAAAATCGAGAGAAAAGTGGGGGCGTCTTTCGTAATGGTAATCCTTCAGATTATGGTGATGGATGCTATCTTCTCGCTTGACTCTGTGATTACCGCCATAGGCATGGTCGAACAACTGGGCGTTATGGTCGCCGCCATAGTGATTGCCATAATAGTCATGATGGTCTTCATCGGCGCGGTGCATCGCTTTGTCCANNCATCGCTTTGTCCAGAAACGTCCCACGGTCAAGATGCTGGCGCTCAGCTTCCTGCTTTTGATTGGCGTGGCGCTTATCGGCGACGGCCTGCATATGCACATCCCCCGCGGCTATATCTATTTTGCCATCGCCTTCTCAACCTTCGTGGAATTATTAAATCAAAAAATCAGATATAGAACCAAGCCAGCATAAATTGAGTGTGGAAGTAATAAGTAGGGCAAAACCCTTCAGCGGTTTTGCCTAATTTCTTATTCGTGCGCGGAGTATGTCCTCGTGCTCCGCGTCCACTGGGCGCACCGGGAGGTACGCCCAGCACATGAATTATCATGGGCAGAATCACTGCGCTTCGCTTGGATTCTGCCCTGCGCCACAAAAAAAGGCGCCGATCTACGGCGCCTTAAATTCGAAGAAAATCCTTCTGACAGATTGACGATTACTTCATCATCACCATCTTCTTGATGTCCTTATACTGACCGGAGGTCAGGCGATAGAAGTAAACACCACTGGCGACAGTGCTGCCATACTCATCATCACCATTCCAGGTAACAGTATAATTGCCCGCATCCTGATACTCATTCACAAGGGTCTTGACCCTCTGGCCGAGAATATTGTAAATCTCGACATTTACCATTCCCGCCTCGGGAAGAGCGTATGAGATATCGGTTGTCGGGTTGAACGGGTTCGGTGCGTTCTGTGACAGACTGAACTGGTCAGGAACCACTTTCTGAGCAGCCCAGCTGATATTTCCGCCCTCGAAATCCGGACTGATCTCTCTTACGTACGGCACGCCATCCACATACTCATTATAAATGAGATTGAGCTCGTGACTGGGAGCGTCCGAGGTAAACGGAGTGACCTGGAACTCGGTCAGAGAGAGGTCATCAATACGGAATACCAGATTGGCGACTACAGCATCAGTGCTGATTGCAGCCTTGGCAAGAGCGGGTTTCTGCTCGTAAACCATGCTGATCAGACCAATGACGACACGATTGTTGGCTTCGTCGATGTTGGACAACTTCATATCGAAATAGTCAACTCTTTCGGCGAAATTAACTTCGGTCAGGGTTACACCCTCGCTGTACTCGAGCGGAATATCCATAGCCATAAGCTCCTGATCGTTGGATACCATCAAGGGAACTGTGACTACGTTGTCGTTAATGGTAGCCTCGCCCAGGCGGACAATATTGCCGGCCATAAGCATCGGAACCATCAGAAAGATTGCCAGTACGGCCATTACGCTAACACGTTTCATCAGGTAACCACCCCCTCCTAGGGTTTGTAAAGTTTCCATTAAAATACTCCAAAAATTTTATTTTCTCGAAATCAGTTAATCGTTAATGGCGTGCCCAGTTACGTAAGTACTACATCTCTGTAGCTCTGACCACAGCCAAGATAAAGCACTATTTTTGATTTGTCAAGAAATAAAAGACTACTCTCCCTTTAGTTTCAGGTTAGCTATTTATTAAATCCGAGAACTTTTTTCCCTTCCTCTGAAATTCGTTCCGGCGTCCAGGGCGGGTCCCAGACAACATTAACCTTCACATCCTCAACACCTTCCACATTCTCAACCTTGCTTTGAATATCCCTGGCGATAAGTGAATGCATGGGACAGCCGGGCGCGGTGAGGGTCATATCGATTTCGACATTCCCATTGTCCAAACGGATATCATATATTAAGCCGAGATCAAGCACATTCAATGGGATCTCGGGATCATAACATTCTTTCAAAGCAGCCTCAATTTTCTCCTTATTAGCCATAATAAAACTCCTATTCGTTGTCGTTCAACATAATGCAACAACGAACGGTGTTTCAATGTTTCCTATGTCGGGGGAAAATGATAACCTAATGACTTTTAACTCCTTGTCCTGTATGGTATACAAAATTGAAACGATTTCGTTTCAATTTAAATCTAAATTTTTTATACATTTGAAGCGCGGTATAATTATCGGCCGAGACCAGCAGCACACACCTCCTGTAAGCACTCGACTTCATCCCCCTGAGGACCTTGAATAACAAATATTTGCCCAATCCCTTTCCCCGAAAATGGGGATCGACAACCAGGTTCGAAATCCAGAGTTCTGAGCCCACGTGGGTGCAATACACGGCCCCGGCCAGGTCCGCTCCAGAGAATGCGAAACTACTCAGGCTTTTTTCAAAAAATGAACTGTCTGAATGGACTATCCGCAACGACGGCGGGCTGCTGCCGGCATCTGCCAGCGCTTCAAAAATAGGTTCATCGGGATGATCCCGGTAGGCCCGTTGATCCAGTTTCACAATTTTCCGATCCAGGTTTTTACTGTACTTCTTGAATGTAAAACCGGGAGGACGCTCGACCTCCTTGACATTATAACCGGCCGAGAACTCCATTTTATATCTCTCCAGAATCTTGAAACCGGCCGAAAGAAATATCCGCTTCTGATATTCGATATCCATATCCGGGATCGGATCGCCAAAGACAATCGATTTTGGAGAATGCATATCTCGCAGATGAAAGATCAGATCCGAAAGAAGCGCCTGCCTGCTTTCCAGCCTGTCCACATACACCATCGAGGATATAACCGACTTCTTCCCGGTTTTATAAATGACAAATCCTTCCACCTGTCCATGTTCCATCAAAGCCAGGGCTTTCTCATCGCCTCCTGAGATTTTTTCCACCACCAGATTTACCCAGAAGGGGCCGATGATCATTTCACCGAATTTGTTCTGCCCCTCCCGGTATTTTTCCAGAAGCGGCCCCAGGTTGGATAGCTGTGATCCCTGTAGAATCTTAAACTCGCTCATTGAAATCCTTCGATCATTGCAAACATTATAAGGACAAATGGAAGGCTATCCAATCAGTTTTTACTTGACACATCAGCAGGCTGCAAATAGCTTTGAGGAAAATTATTATGCATCTTGAAGGAGGATCATGGCCGATAAAGATTCCAATCAACAGGAATTCACACCCTATGTTTCCTCAAGTGAGCCCCAGAAAGAAATAACTCTCCGAGCAATAATATTAGGCGCGTTGATTTCGATTATTTTCGGTGTCGGCAACGCCTATATCGGGCTGAGATATGGCATGACAGTTTCGGCCTCATTGCCGGCGGCAGTTATCTCCATGGCCATTTTGCGGGGCATATTCAGCCGGGCATCGGTGCTGGAAAACAACATGGTCCAGACCATCGGCTCGGCGGGCGAGTCTCTGGCGGCAGGTGTGATATTTACATTTCCGGCGTTCCTGATCTGGGAGGCGCATAATACGATGGGCATCAACGAGATATTCCATCTGGGCGGGCTGGAAGTGGTGGCGCTCTCGCTTCTGGGCGGAGCCATGGGTATTTTCCTGATGATTCCTCTCCGGCGTTACCTTGTGGAAAAGGAGCACGGCAAACTCAAATTCCCTGAAGGAACCGCCTGCGCCGAGATTATAGTGGCGGGCGATAAAGGCGGAACCCGTGCCAAGACTGTTTTCTGGGGAATTGGATTCGGTGCGGTTTACAAGTCTCTCATGGCGGGAGGATTACTTTGGAACGAATTCCCAACCAAAGACTTGAAATTTAAGCCCATGGACGGCGGGGTGATAGGGCTCGACAGTACCCCGGCCTTATTAGGGGTGGGCTACATTATCGGGCCCAGGATTGCGGCCTTGATGCTGGCCGGAGCTGTACTCGGCTACCTGGGAATTGCGCCCCTGGCCAAGTTTATCGGACTGGATTANNCCGGGATGATACCGGATGAGGTCACCAACGCCTTCATTCGAAATCATATCATAAAATATCTTGGAGTGGGCGCTGTATCAATCGGCGGATTTGTGAGCCTGATCAAGTCCTTTCCCACAATAATCCAGTCATTTGCAACTGGCTTCAGGCAAATCGTCAAGCGCGGCTCCAAAGAACAGCAAGAGGTACACAGGACTCAGAAGGATCTTCCTATGTCGACGGTCTTGATCGGTACCCTGCTGGTGATCATTGCCCTGTGGGTATATCCCGGCACCAATATTAACATCCTGGCCATAGCCCTGACAGTCGTCTTCGGATTCTTTTTCATTGTGGTGGCTGCCAGGATTGTCGGTATAGTCGGATCATCATCCTCGCCGGTGTCCGGAATGACCATTGCCACCCTTCTGGTGACCAGCCTTGTGCTGGCCTCTTTCGGAATTGCCGGAGCAGTCGGGATGGTAACTGCCATGACAGTGGGGGCTGTGGTATGTATCTCGGTCTGCCTGTCAGGCGATATCGCCCAGGATTTGAAGACCGGTTATCTTCTGGGCGCAACTCCCAGAAAGATGCAGATGATGGAGTTTGTGGGACTGGCAGCCTCTGCCCTGACCATGGGTATGGTGCTCTTCCTGCTGGTGGATACGTATGGGATAGTGCCTTCTGCAGAACATCCCGAACCGCTTCTGGCGCCGCAGGCCAATGTCATGGCCGCGGTGGTGCAGGGTATCCTGGGTGGAGAGCTTCCCTGGGAATTTATCATAGCGGGCGGTATGATCGCCCTGGCGGTGGAATTCCTGGGAGTCAGTTCACTGCCCTTC
>JAABVY010000331.1 GCA_011777135.1 Candidatus Zixiibacteriota bacterium
GCCAGCCGCAGACGGGTGGCCATAATCGGGACCGAGATAAGAAAGCAGCTTTTCGGTGAGGATACACTGTCGGTTGTCGGCAGTGAAATCAAGATCAGGGGTATCAGCTTTGAGGTGATTGGCGAGCTGAAGGAGAAAGGGCCTGGATGGTCCTCTCCTGATGAGATGGTTGTCATTCCGCTTCTGACTGCCCAAAAACGTGTTTTTGGATATAATTATCTCAATGCCATCACTGTTAAGGTCTCAAGCCTTGATTTGATGGATCCGGTTTCTCTTGCAATCGAAAGAGCCTTGAGAAGGCAGCATGGTTTGACCGGTGATGATGAAAATGACTTCAGAATCTTCAGCCAGGTCGATATCATCCAGACCTACCAGAGCACAACCGATACCTTTAACTGGCTCCTGGGTTCGATCGCCGGAGTTTCTCTTCTGGTCGGCGGTATTGGTATAATGAATATCATGCTCGTGTCTGTCACCGAACGTACCCGCGAAATCGGCCTGCGTATGGCTGTGGGTGCGCGCAAACGTGATATCCGCCTGCAATTTCTTATAGAGGCATTTGCTCTCTCGATTTTCGGGGGCGCGCTGGGAATATTTCTCGGATCGGGGGCATCCAAAATACTCTCCACATATTTCAACTGGAATACGCTTATAGCCCCGGATTCAATCATGCTGGCATTCGGTTTTGCAGCTTTTGTGGGCATAGTGTTCGGTTTCTATCCGGCCTGGAAGGCTTCCAAGCTGGATCCGATCGAATCGCTGCGATATGAATAGACACATTCGTCCAGATTGTATAACTTTTCTTCAGGGACGATTAAGGTAATCTAATCGAAAAAGATATAAATTTCATGTGAGGTTCAGCATTCGGGCCAGCCGTCGGAGTTGATATCGCCGGGAATCGGTCCTACAATGAAAACATAGTTGATAATCCAGACAGCATCCGAGATATTGACATCATGATCGCAGTTTAAATCTCCAGATGCAATCGGGTCAGGTGGGCCTCCCCCTGCAAAAACAAAGTTGACAATATAAACAGCATCACTGACATTGATAGACCCGTCATTGTTAGAATCTCCGCATAAAAAATCCGGTTCAAATTCAACATTCAAAAAGGCCGCAGTTACTCCAAACGGCTCTTTGGTATCCATATTGAGATAGTAAGCACCCGGATTAAGATGCACAGAAAAACTATGAGGCTCGCCCAGTGAGTCAATACTGTATGCAATACAGTCATCCGGGCTGCCGGGGGGAGTACAGTCAAGAAACAGATGCATGGATGAGTTGGGCTCTCCCAGTGGATCGATCTGGCAGGTCGCTGTCCCCGGATGTCTGATGTCGAGCATGTACACCATATCCTCGCCTTCATCATATTCTCCCAGGCAGGTGTTATCAAACGCGTTACTCTCTCCGGCGGTATAGTAGACAGTGTTAAATGGCTCGGACCGAGGTAAGGGTATTGGGATAGGGCAAATACATACCCCGGGAGATATCCAGTAATCATCCAGAATAAGGGTAAAAGATGGTATACACTCCGGGCCGGGCCAGGTATCGATTATCAGATAATAGGTTCCGGGCTCAGCATCAAATAGGGTTGCACCATGCGGTACGCCCTGAAAAGCCGCCTGACTTCCCAGGCACATACTGTCCATTTCATTATTAAAGGGGCATTCAGTATCCAGATAAAAGCCGGTTCTTTCGGTTCCATGGGGATAAAGCATAACCGCAAGGGTCAGGTAAATATCCGTATTGATCTGGAATACGATGTCCCCGCCTTCATCGTAATAATCAAGACAAGAGTTAGAAATATCATTACCGCGACCACAGGTCTGGTCGTCAACTATTACCGGCAGATCATATGTGCCCTGTATGTTGATGACTATCGGATTCTCGCAGTCACTTCCCTCAATCTGCGCAGGGGATTGCGAAACGACTGACGAGATCAATATCATTAATAATATCGTACATCTCATAGGAACTTCCCCCGATCTGAATAATTATCTCCAACTGGTGCAGATATTAAAGGTACACTTTACAATATATTATCATGGATTACATTGTCAACGAGGAAATGAACGGAAATCGCCTTTGTGGCAATCAGACAACCTATATCTGAAGACTGATTTCTATCATTTCTACGTAGCCGAATTTAACCCAGGCTCAACTGGCCAGCTCCTGCATCCTTTTACGGGCGTCCCTGATTTTATCAATTTCGATCTGCGGATCTCCCCAGTATTTCAGCATCTCCTCGAAATTCTTGCGCGCCTCGGAGATGTTGCCCAGTTCCTGTTGAGCCACCCCGATATAATAGACAGCTTTCAGATATCTCAACGGTGAAGATGTTGCCAGATCGCCGGTAGTGATTCTCTCTAAATATATGAGACCCTCCTCGTACATACCGTAAGAAACCATCAGGCTTCCCAGAGCATAGGCGGTCGAGGACACGCCCATGTTCAGAGGTGAATTGAAAAGCGTATCATAAGCTTCGATAATCTTCAATGTATCCAGATTACATGTACCATAGAAAACATCTTCTAAATAATTTGCTATTGGCCAGATATTCTCCGGCATCCGTTGCCTGAATTCACTTAGTACTTCCTTAAGCACCTCTTCTGCCTCGGTGCAATAGGAGGTGTCGAGCTCAACCAGAGTCAGGGCATAATTTAGATTTTCGAAAAGCTGGGCATACTCATGCGCTTTCTCCGCATATTTCACGACGCTGTCCGGATAATCAAAATTTAAGAAGTAATTCGCAAAAGAGCTGTATGCACTTTGAATTATTGTCCTGTCTTCTGTTTTTAAAGCATAATCTATCAGCTTGTGATAATGATCTATCGCATCCAGAAAGTCGCCTTCCCAGACTTCCAGATCAATCTGCAAATCCTCATAGTCATTCATGATGTGCGGATTATCAGAGTAATACTTTTTTAAAAGCTCCAGATTCTCACGGGCCTTATCAAAATCCCGTCTTAAAATATTTATCCGCGCCCCCATGATAATGCCATCATAATTATCCGGATCGATCTCCAGAAGCTGCAGAATCTCAGACAGGGCCAGATCGTAATTCTTCATCTGACGGTATAAATTCGAGAGCTCCAGGTAAGGCTGAGGGGAATCGGGAAAATACGATTTGACCAGCTTCACCTTCTCGACTGCTTTATCATATTCATTCTGGCTGGCATGAATGGTTGCGCTCAGGCTCAATCCCCATCTGCTGCGCGGATTTATCATCAACATCGTATCTATTTGTGCCAGTGCAGCATCATACTTCTCTCCAAGCTGGAACAAAAATACCGCATAGAAGAATCTGCCTTCCCAGTCATCCGGATAATTTTTGACATAAGACTTTATCTTAACAAAGGCATCATCAATATTGGTGTACAGCCACAAATCGGCATATATGTCCAGAAGCATGCGTTCCTTTACCGGCAGATTTTCAGAACGTTCCTGGGCCAGTGATAAATATCGTCTGCCCTGTTCAAGACGCCCCTGGAATGTATGCACCATGCCGATGCGCATGTAGGGCAATGCGAAGCTTGAATCGATTTCTATGGCCCGGTTGAAATCCTCGATACTCTCATCATACAGACCCTTATCAAATTTCTCGAGCCCCCTGACATATTCCCTGTAGGCATCCTTGTTTGACGATACGAATGAGGTGACCTTCTTATCAGAACCGATCATTTCCTGGATATTCAGTGATGAAGCAATCTTCTCAGTAAGGCTGTCAGAGAGTACAAAAATATCCGAACCAACGACTTTTTCTCCCAGTAATATCCTGCCGGTATTGATATCTTCCAGTCGGGCATCTATCCTGAGCATATCACCCGATTTGTAGAATGACCCTGACAGGATTTTGGAAGCTNNTTATAGAACGAGCCCGAAAGGATTTTAGTAGCGCCCATCTGTCCTGCAGCCTTCACGACTTCCCTGCGGTCGGGAATATCAGATGGATCCTGGGGAGGATTGGGCAGACTGCTGATAAGGCGGTTGCGCGAGATTATATCCTGGTTGCTCTGGGAAAGATCAGTCTCGATCAATTGCGGTATGCCGGAAACCATCCAGTTGAGCGTTGAATCGTTGGTTTTATTCTCAAAGTTCAGTATAGCCAAAGCATTTTGATGGAAGACAGGCTGCTCCTGCGCCATTACCGTAGCATTATCCTTTTTGGCCATCTGAGTCAGGATAAGAACCACTATTACAACGACAATCGCGCCCACACCAATCAGCGGCCACCAGCTCCTCGATTTTCTGCCTGTCCCGCGGCCAAGCGCCTCTATTGTAGACTCGCTGTCGGAGATGCCGCTTTCGAATTGACGGCGCAGGCTCCTGATGTCAAGCGCCAGATCACGTGTATTCTGATAGCGATCATCCGGGTTTTTCTGCAGGCATTTGTCAATAATCCTCTCCAGTTCTGCAGGCAGAGATGGATTTTTCCTGCGAATCGGCTCGTGCCTGGTCTCAAGGATTTTGGCAATTGTGGAAACCTTGTCAGAGCCTTCGAACGGCGGCTTGCCTGAAAAAAGCTTGTACATTAATATCCCGAATGAGAAGATATCAGAGCGCGAATCGACATCCTCGCCGCGGGCCTGCTCCGGAGACATATAGCTGACCGTGCCCAGAATCTTGCCTTCCTCGGTCAGTTCCTTCGAGATAGAAACCGTACCGGTCTCATCTGTCGTTTCAATTGCTCCGGCCACGGGTTTGGCCAGACCGAAATCGAGGATCTTTGGAGTACCCTCATCGTCAATAATGGTATTATCTGTTTTGATATCGCGATGGACTATATTTAGCTTATGCGCTGCCGCCAGACCAACTGCAATTTTCTCTGCTATCCTCAAAAGGTCTTTTATCTGATGGCTCTTTCCGGCCAGAAAGTCGCTCAGTGACTCGCCTTCAATATATTCCATAACAATATAATTGAGTTCCTTGCCCGATTCATCCTTCTCAGCGCCGATGTCGTGGATCGCCATAATATTGGGATGGTTTATCTGCGCTGCGGTACGCGCCTCTCTTTTGAAACGTTCCAGACGATCGGGATCATCAAAAAATTCTGCATGCAATATTTTTAGGGCGACATTGCGGCCAAGTTTCTGGTCCTCCGCCAGATAAACCTCGCCCATACCGCCCTCGCCCAGTTTTCTGATTATCTTGAAATGGGCGAAAATCTGTCCTTCCTGGAAACTAATAATTATATCCTCTTTAGGGCCAGCATAGTAATATCATCAGATTGCGGCGCATCTCCCATGAACTGTTTCAATTGCCCCGCCATTTCCTCAATGAAATCCCTGGGATCTCTATCTTTTAATTCCAGAGCAATATCTTCTGTATGTTTATCGCCAAACTGATCGCCCGATCCGCTTCGGTCGGCCTCAGTCACTCCGTCAGAAAAAATAAATATCGATTCTCCCTGTGCCAGATCTATGGTCTTCTCCTCCCAGTCAGCAAAATCGAAGGCGCCCGCCATTAATCCGGTTGACTCGATGTGCTCCAGACTGCCGTCCTGCTTTAATAACAGTGGAGGATTATGACCGGCGTTGACATAACGCACACTCCCGCTACCCGGATCAAGAAGCCCGACAAATAGAGTCACAAAGCTTTTGGACTTGCTATAAGACAAAAGTTGTGTCGAAATCGTCTTCACTGCATTAGCGGGTGTAAAACTCTCCTTTTCANNAATACAACCGATCCGTCAGAAAGGACCTTGTAGTCATAAAGATCCCCGCCCACCTGACGGGATTGTTCCTGATAAGCATAGAGCTTATAACCATCAATCTCCGGCGGTTCCGAGGGCAGAAGATTGCGCTGAATTTTAGAGGCCTGGCGCAACTCGGCGCTTAAAACCTGCTTGGCTTCGCGCTCGATCGAAAGTTCATAGTTGAGAAGTCTTGATCCCAATAAATTCCCGAAGGTAGCCATTATTCTGAGATAATCATCATTGTACTCATGCGCCGGATTATTGGTATCGGCATAAAGTATGCCCAGAACCCGCCCCTCGTCAAAAAGCGGCACAGCCATCACCGATTTTATATCCGATGCAATAATCGAATTCTGCGTCGCAAATTTCGGGTCGGTCATAGGATTTTTTATCAATAGCGAGTTTTTATTTTCGATGATATCGACGATGATAGTCTTGGAAAGCCTTATATCATCATCGCCTTTTATTGAGGATGTGTGGCAGGCCGCGATATCGATATCCTGCTGATCCTCAGAAACCATAATTACGATTACCCTGTCGGCGGGAATAATTCTGCAAATGAGCTTTAAAGCCTTGTCCAGCAAAATATCTCTGGGTTCATCCGATCCCAGAAGTTTAGCCATATCGAAAATAGTAGGCATCAATTCCGGCACTTCGGAGAGCTTTCTGGGGCAGGGGCCGCATTGTTTCATCAATTGGCATGAAGATCGAATTCTCAGGCACATCCCCCGTAAATGAAATCCTCTGGCTGCTCACTTCACTCCTGTCCGGAAGCTCGCTATCCTTGACCTTAAATTCGGTCAGCCCGAACATAATACTGTCGCCATCCGAGAGTTCTGTCGGTTCAGAGATCTTCCTTCCATTTATTACTGTACCATTGCGGCTGCCGACGTCGTCGATCACTATCCTGCCAGATTTCTCAACAGTGAGCTCGGCATGGCTTCCCGACACTGTCTTGTGCATGATGCATATATCGGCATCCTTGCTCCGACCGACTTTGTAGCTACCCGGCTTCAGGTCGAAGCTGTAATATTTATTTCCGTCAGTCCCCACTAATTTGAGCATAACTACCTATCAGAAAAATCAAATTATAGCCCAAGATGGTCAAAATTGAAGAATAATGACGCAAAAAGATAACAATATTTATAAAAATTTCAATATTAATCTACTCTTATCTCACACGCTATTCTTGGGCCCGCCAAATCCTGCTTGACAGAATTCATCCGAAAGTATATTCTTTCCAAAACATTTTTAAAACTCCCGAAAAGGATGAGCGCGATGCCTGATATTCTAAGTCTTTCTCTCGATGAAGCCCGCGAAAAGCTAATGGCAATTGTCAACCAAAAAGCGGTTTTCAAGGGTGATTTCACACTGGCCTCCGGACAAAAATCGAATTACTATATCGACGGCAAATTCATCTCGCTGACCTCGGATGGTCTGGCATATTTCGCCAAGGTTATCCTCGAGATGATAAAGGACGACGGAGTTAAATATATTGGCGGCCCCACTCTCGGGGCAGATCCTATTATCGGCGGGACAGTGGCAATGTCACATTTGATCGGCAGACCGCTTGATGGCTTCATAATCCGCAAGGAACAGCGCGATCATGGACGCATGCGCATGATCGAGGGCCCCCTCAAGGAAGGCTCCAAGGTCATAATCGTCGAGGATGTCACCACTACCGGAGGCTCTGTTCTCAAGGGAATTAAGAGAGTGGAGGAAATGGGCTGCGAGGTTGTCAGGATTATCTGTCTGGTTGACCGGCTGCAGGGGGCAGAAGAGAATTTCAAGAAAAAAGGCTACAACTTCACCCCGATTTTCGAGGTCAACGAGCTGGATATTGACTGATCACAGAAATAGATCGTAATTTCCCGAAGCCGATGGAAATATCTTGCCCTTATCATCAAGGCTGATTGTGGCCCCTTTGCCAAGGTAGCGGGCATCAAAGCCCCGCCGCCTCAGATCATCCGCAAATTCAGGAAAGCCATGCAGGGTGAAAACTTTTTCGGGATTGGATTCCTCCACATATCGAATCAGGTCATTATAATCGGCATGGTCCGAAAGCGGAACAACCACATCTGCACCCACCCGGAATCGTGATGACTTGTCCATCCCCCATCCGGAAAGAAAACATATTCGCTTGGGATAGATGTTATTGAATAACGTCCTGTATTTCCTGAAATAGGGCGGGAAGACAACCACTTTGCCCTTGAAATCCTCTTCGTGCAGTCGATGCAGATTCTTGAACTTCACTCCGCAGCGTTCGTACAGCTGGCAGAACCTGTAAACATTATCCTCGGCATGGAGTTCAAAGCCAAAGTCGCCTAAAATCTTTATCGCTTCCTGTGCCTTTCCGAGCGAATAGGCCAGAATTATCGGCACCTGATTGGATAGCAGGGTTTTCTGGACGAAGGTTATCAGCTGATCTACAACCTGGTCGCGGTCAGGAAAGACATATCTTGGATCGCCGTAAGTCGATTCCATGATCAAGACATCAGCGTCGATTATTTCAGCCGCAGGCGCGGTCTCGCCCCCGGTTAGCTTGAAATCTCCGGTATAGACAATCTTTTTTCCGCCTTTATCGATCTTTATCTGGGCACATCCCAGGATATGCCCGGAAGAATACAGCTCCACCGTAGAGTCGCCGAATTTAGTCGGTTGATTGAAGCCTAATGCCTGCGCTCTGCTACGTTTGTAGCGCTGGTTGAAGAAGAGAATCGTCTCCGGTGTTGCCAGGATCTTTTTGTGCGAGGCAATATGATCCGTGTGGGCATGAGATACAAAAGAAAACTCAGCTTTGCGATGAGCGTCGATATGAAATTCTAGCCCCTCAATTTCGATTCCGTTATTGAAAGTCAACTGCATAGGATACTTCTTTTTCTACTTCTTATAGCCGATCATGCGCAAAAATTCCTTGCGTGTCTTTTTGTGTTCCTCAGTCTCGACTCCCAGAGGGGTTAAGCCGTCAATAACGCCAAGCACACCTCGTCCAAGCTCAGTTTCCGCCACTATCACTTCGATCGGATTTGCAGTCGCGCAAAAAATCCTGCAGACTTCGGGACAGGCTTTTATCTGATTGAGCACATTGATCGGAAAGGCGTTGCCCAGGAAAATCAGAAATGTATGCCCGCATTTGATTTTCAGCATATTATCGGCGGCCAGCTTGACCAGACCGTCATCAGTGCCTGTCGTCCTGATCAAGCGATCCTGGGAGGCCTCGCAAAAAGCCATCCCGAACTTGATGTTGGGAACTGCACCAACCATGATTTCATAAATGTCCTCGACCGACTTGATAAAATGCGTCATGCCGAAGATCAGGTTCAATTCTTTCGGATTGTCCACTTTGACAACATGAGTTTCCATTGCAGACTCCTTTTATTTGATACGATAAATTTCCAATTCATTATTCTTCAGGGTATAATATCTCTATGGAATTTATTTTGTCCCCAACCAGGATGCGATCCACAATCCTCATGCCGTAAATGACCTGCCCGAAGGCGGTATAACGTCCGTTTAAGTGCGGCTGAGGTGAATGACATATAAACCACTGGCTGCCGCCGGTATCCTTGCCCGCATGCGCCATCCCCATGGTGCCCCGTGTATATTCATGGCGGTTGAATTCACTGCGGATAGTATAACCCGGCCCTCCGAAACCATCGCCATGCGGATCGCCAGCCTGAATTACAAAGTTGGGAACCACCCTGTGGTAGATTACACCGTCATAAAAACCGGATTCCGCCAGCTTGATAAAATTCGATACAGTCTTTGGAGCGATGTCGTAAAGAAGTCTCACCCTTATCTGCCCCCTGTCGGTATTGATTTCGGCAATCGGATTTCTATCAAAGTGTCCGTAAAACGAATCATAAGTGGCAGCCGTCACCATCGAATCAAAATATCCCAGGTATTCTGACTTATCCAAACCTGTCATGGCAAAAAGATCGATTGCCTTCTGACGCACATTGCGATCCCGATCTTCAAGAGCCTTATTTAAAAGCTCAAGAATATTCTCATCGGCAATCTGGCTGTCAACCACCCATTCACTGAGATTGTATAAAATTGAAAAACGGAAATTGGCATCCGCCTCATCCCCCTCATCTTCATATATATCGAGTGTTTTTTCGGAGAATTGGTTCAGTTTCAACTTCGCAATCAGCTCGATTGCAGATGATACCACTGCTGGGTCAGGATCATCAAGCGCGGTCCCCAGGTAATCCTCCATCTCCAGAAAATCATATTCTGCCAGGCTGTACAGCACGGCAGTCCTGACTCGATGATCCGGGTCGGCCAGGAGTTTTTCCATAAGATCGGCCCCCTCGGGAGTCTCGATAAACTGCAATGCCTCAGCAGCTTTCATGCGCAGATACCAGTCATAAGCTTCAATTTCTTTGTCTACGACTTCCATGAATTTAGAGCGATTCAATTTGGCCAGTGAGACCAGAGCTTCCCCTCTTAAAAATCTCTCCTCGTCCTCCAGAAACGGTTCTACTTTGGGAACCAGAGCATTCATCTGAAATTCTCCAACCAGGCTCAGGGCCATACCTGTTATCAGCGGATGTTCCCTCTGACCCAGAAGATTCATAAGCGCTTTAATAATTTTCTTATCTCCAACCTCCATAATTGCACGCAGGATGCTGGCTTTAACAGTCCATTCGCGATCCCTCGAGAGCTGGTTGGTAAGCGCCATCAGAGAGGCTGAGTCCTTGATTGCCCGCAAACCGTCAGCCGCAAATATGCGGATTTCCGGGATTGTATCTTTTAACCGGGAGCGCAGGATTTCCGCTGCTGGCTCGGCATCCAGCCTCCGCAACGCATAGATCGTAGCCTGCTCTACAAATTCTGATCTGTCGGTCGCCAGATTCATCAACAGTTCGACCGCGGTATCGGCATCGGCACGCCAGAGTCCTTCAGCCGCCCAGGCTCGATGTTTCGGGATCGTATCCCGGGCAAACATGATCAATGCGCTCACCGCGGTATTACCACCCATGCGTCCCAGCGCGATTGCTGCCTGATGCACAATTTGTGAATCGCGATCGAATAACAGGGGAACCACTTTTTCAGAATAGATACTGTCGCCAATCAGACCCAATGCAAAAATTGCCTCGATTCTGACATTATTCTGTGGATCATCCAGCAAATCGACAATATAGGCCGATGCGCCCTCTGGCTCAATCATTCCGAGCGCATAGCAGGCCCTGGAGCGGATTTCCGGGTCTTCGTCAGCCAGGTATGTATATAGCAAAGTATCCGCCTGGCGCATATCTTCCCAGATAGCAATTCTCACCTTTTTATTTGGCGGAAAGACCGCTTTTTCTTCCTCGCCGTCACAACCCGTGATCGCGACAATGCATATTATCAGTAGTAAATTTAAAAATTTTCCGATCATTGGACTCCCTTACTTGTTTTTAAACAAATTAATCGGGCACGGCCGGATTTCAAGTAATAAATAATTTTTTGAATGATTTTATGATTTTACCCCTCTTATCAAAAACGTCCTTGCCCTGAGATGGATTATGCTGTTAATTCAGGGCAAATAAGGAGGACCGTCTAATGTCGATATCGGTATTCTTACTGGAGCAATACAGCGATGAATTTGTAAATAAATTGCGCAAAAAACTGGATTCGGAAATTGAACTCTATTATGGGGAGGAAATTCCAGATCCCGCCGAATACGAAATACTGGGAGTCCCGGAAAAGGAGCATCTGACTGCCAGCTCCAACCTACACACCCTGATAATACCCTGGGCCGGTCTGCCCACCCGAACACGCGAATTACTGTTGGAAATGCCCGACATTAAGGTCCATAACCTGCATTACAATGACATCCCGGTAGCCGAGACCGCCTTTGCACTCATGCTTGCAGCCGCTAAATATATCATCCCCATCGACCGGCGTTTCCGTCATCATGACTGGCGTCCACGCTATGATCCATATCCGGCAGTTTTGCTGAACGGCAAAACCGCCCTTGTTCTCGGATATGGTACAATCGGGAAACAGATTGCAAGACTCTGTCATGGTTTCGGCTTGAAAGTCACGGCCGTGAAAAGAACTGTAGAACAGAAATCTGATGAAATCGCTGAAATCTTTTCAATCGACAAACTCAATTATCTGCTTCCGGATACCAATGTCCTCTTTGTATCGTTGCCCATGACTCCCGATACAAGGGGCATCATAGGCAAAAAAGAGCTCTCACTTCTCCCGGATAAGGCGATCGTGGTCAATATTGCCCGGGGACCGATTATCGACGAGGAGGCCCTGTATAATGAGCTCTACAGCGAACGGCTTTTGGCCGGTCTCGATGTCTGGTATCATTACCCGAAGACAGAGGAGGCCCGAAGATATCATGAACCCTCCGATTTTGGCTTCAATCTCCTCGAGAACGTGGTCATGACCCCGCATCTGGCCGAACGTTCGGATAAATCGGAAGATATGAATATTGACTCATTGGCTGAGATACTAAACAAAGCCGCTCGGGGCGAGAAACTGCCTAACAGGGTTGATCCGCAAAGCGGATATTAAAACTCCGACCTGGCTGTTTAATCTTGCAGTCAAATATTGAATCTCTTATTTTCCGTTCGAATTAACACATTATCAAGGGAATACTTTTATGACAAAAAAACTTTTTACTCCAATCATTGCAGTATTGCTGCTTTTCTGTATGATTGGCGCCTGCCAGACGGAAGAGCAAGAAGCCGGGACAACCGAAGCCCAGCCGGTGGTCACAAAAGAACGGGCAGAGGAAATGATTAATCTCTGGTTAATGGCCCGTCATAATCATGACCTGGGATTGCTTGACAGCATTTATACTACCGAAGCGGCGATTCATGATCCAAGTGCCGACCGTGACATTTGCGGAGTAGCCGAGTTGAAACAGTACTATGAGAGAAGTCATACTATTTTTCCCGACGTCAAATTCGAATTTGATGAAATTCGCGTGGCGGGAGATTGGATAATCTCGACCTGGACAATGCAGGGGACTAACACGGGACCAATTGGAGAATTGCCGCCCACTGGAAAGGAAATAATTGTTTCCGGAGCCGCGATCGATAGAATCGAAGACGGTATGATTGTTGAGGAATGGGTTTACTGGAATCCGCTTGAGCTCTACCAGCAGCTCGGTTTTACGCTTGTCCCGCCTCAGCCGGAAACTGAAGAGGAAGAATAACAGGAAATGAAAACCGGTCGGCTGGCAGCAACACTTTCGACGACAATTCTTGCCCTCTGTTTCTCTGCCTGCAGTGAGGATAGCTCTAGCTCGGAAGAACAGGTTCTGCATCCGCAATGCACCAAGACCGATCCGGAACGGACCGACATGCACACCCCGCAGTCCATGGTGGCCGACTGGGGCGATCCTGTGCGGCTGGATGAGACCATCAATACTTTCTGCCCCGAGGATGCAATCGAGATTTCTGCTGATGGCAGATACTTGTATTTCATGTTTACCACTGATCTGCTGGATGATCTAACGCCGGGAGAAATTCTAGCCCGGGAGAATAATACCTATCGTGCAGAGAGAATTGGAGGACCGGGAGAATTTAACCAGCCGGTATTTTTCGACCTTGGCAAAGGAACTCTGGGCTCGTTGGATGGTGAACTGAGTTTCACTCCCGACGGCAGCAAGGTCTACTTTCATTCAAACCGCCCCGAAAACACCGGATATAATCACACTCCATACTATGATGATTTTCTGGATATCTATATGGCTGAAATAACTGACGGCGAGGCCGGACCTGCTGAAAACCTCGGCCCCCCGGTCAATTCCGTATATCCTGACGGCGAACATACAATCTATCCCGATGGCGTCACGCTGTATTTCACCTCCTTAAAGCCTGTTGGGGAAGGTGAAGCTGATATCTGGAAATCACGGATGATTGGCGATACCTGGACCGAGCCCGAAAACCTCGGTCCGCCTGTAAATTCCGCTCGTGATGATCTCCAGCCGACTTTTACAGTCGAGGGCGACACCATGTATTTCGCCTCCGACCGTAATATTTTGATCGGAATGGCAATATACCGCTCAGTCAGAAACGGCACGTTATGGGGCGAGCCAGAACTGGTTATTCAAGGTATTGTGGGCGAACCGTCCTTGACCGCCGATGGCACTCTGCTCTATTTCGTGCACATCCTCTCTGACCTTGACGGCAATTTCGACAGTGATATCTGGTACTGCCAACGGATAATTGAATAGATTTCAGTGTATAAAAGCGCTGCCGGGAATCCCGTCCCGGCAGCATGAATTTCTGATATTGCTGATCCAGTACCTATTATTTTAGAAGCGTCATTTTCCTGCTATCTACAATGCCACCCGCTCGAAGTTTATATAAATACACTCCCGAAGCGACATCTGAGCCGCTATCATTTTTGCCATCCCATTCGACCGTGTAGCTTCCGGCATCGCGATATTCATCCACAAGCGTTCTCACCTTTTGTCCCATAGTGTTGTAGATCTCCAGGCTTACATTTGAGCCTGTTGTTAAAGTATATGATATCTGTGTTATGGCATTGAATGGATTTGGATAATTCTGCTTCAATTCAAACGCCTTTGGCAGCGATTTCGGGAAAGGTTCACTACTTTCGACTTTTTCTTTGGATAAACTATCCTTTCGGTCTGTCGGCACCAGGGAAATGGATATTCCTCTTTCAGCGTACCTCTCTATTTCATCCCCATCAAAGCCATATTTCTCCAATCCCTCATCAAAATCCTCTGATTCTATAACAAGCTCTCTGCCATCTTTTGTGATCAATTTGATATAGAGTATTGGATCCCACAAGCTATAAGGCTTTGGATCACGGGTGATCCGATATATTAGTGATTTTATGGGTGAATTCTCGTCCAAAAAATCGAGCTTTATATCATATTCACCGCCTTCTAGAAGACTGTCAAGAACATCAGATTGCCCAATCCGCTCCACAATAGGATTATAGCTGGTAGCATAGGCCTCGGCAAAATCCGGATTGTTTTCAAGCTTCTTGATCACCAGCAAGTGTATCTCATCACTGTCAGATACATGCGAATCCTGATATTCGAGCAGATGTTTGACCTCGTTTGCAAGGCTTACCTTCTGCTTTTCAAGAATCGGCATGATCGAGTCAGAGTCATGTTGATTCAGCTTTTTGAAAGCGGTCACAATCAAAACTGCTTCTCTTTCAGATTCCAAGTTTTTAAATCTTATCACACAATTATCATCACAATCTTCAATTTCAAACTGAGCGCCATCGATTTCAAGAGTCTGCAGTAGCTCATCGATTTTTTCCTTATCCTGTGCAAATTCCTCATGCACTCCGCCGATTGCGACTTCATACCCGGTAATCCGTTGAGCATTAAACGGCACCAATGTCATTACTATCAGCAACACCACAATAATTCCCAGGCCTGCGCTTAAGGCCGGTCTTCTACTTACATTGTTATATATCTTACTCATTATATTTTTCTCCCTGTCCTTATCGGCCTGAATCTTCGAACGCGTTTGGACGCGCTGGATGAGAACATCGTATGCAGTATCCTCGCTGGTGTTTTCTGCCGCTGCAACTGCCAAATCCTTTTCGATTAGATGTTCTGCCCGGGCATATAGCTTGCATGACTGGCAGGATCCCAGATGTCTCAGCAATTGCCTGTCGCTGCCGGGAATAAGCCCTTTGTATCCGGCTATCTTTTTTTGGGCCTCACCGCAATGCATAAATTGTCCTCGTGTCTGACCGGTATGATCCGGCACTCAGATTCAGTTTTTTTTAAATGTTTAATAATTGCTTTGCGCATTTTTGCGCGCGCTCTTGACAGACGGACCTTGACAGCTTGTTCTGATTTTCCCGTAAGCTCCGCAAGCTCCGACAGCTTCCAGCCCTGAATTTCAAACAGGGTGATCAGTATGCGCTCATCATCTGAAAGAGCTTGAAAAGCTATCTTAAGCCGCTGCCGCACAATATTCAAATAAACCGTATCTTTATTATCCGTCATTAGCATCGAATCTTCATTCAAGCTTCTGGCACGTCTCCAAAATCCTCTGCGAATCTTGTTCTTATATTGGTTGACTATAATTCTATAAAGCCAACTCTTAAACGCCATGGCATCCCTGAGCTTATCGAAACCTGAGAGCGCACATACAAGCGAATCTTGAAACAGGTCATCACCCTCATCACGATTCGCCATAAGCCTGCGGCAGAAAGCACGGGCTTTTTCATGAAACGGTTTCAGAAGCTGCCAGAATTGATTCGATTGACCGTCCATCATACCTCAGGACACAATTGAAGGAGAAAGGTTACAATTTATTTCGTAATTAACCGTTTAATCAATTCCAAAGAGTGGTCTTTATTTGTCTTGAACTAAGCTCTTCTTCTCCAGAAACTTTCCCAGTTTCCACAGATGACTTTCCAGCTCGCTATTCTTGCTGCATTCGATGAAATAGACATTCAGGCCATTGGCGCTATAGACTTCTCTTTTCTTTCTTAAACGGTCGCGGTAAAAAGGCATGTGATTATAGCCGCATATTTCAAGAAAAAGATTGTATGCGGGCAGATAGAAATCGGGACGAAACTGCCGTCCACCAAGCAGCATCAAAGGCTCATACCTGAATTCGATACCACTATCATACAGATAATCAGCGCATTTTCTTTCCAGCTGCGACCGCACCTGCACGCCTGACCGGGTCTTGAGACGCGTCTCAAATTTCTTCTTGCGCGGCAGACGAACCCCTCTCGTTGGAGTGTACCGCCCATGCTTTTTGCGGCGGGGATACTTTATCATGATATTCTAAAAATAGAAAAACTTCCTCACAATGCAATCACTTTATCGCTCTCCGGGTAATCCCGATCCTTCTTCTGGACATCGTTCGGAATTTTGATTAATATAGATACTTTAGATTCAGAAAATATCGTTCAACAAAGAATGGGATATTGACTATGAAACTGCTCATGATATTCTGCGAAAAATTTGCCTACCAGCCAAGGATGAAAACTCTCGATGATGCTCCCGATATTACAAAGGGCATGGAATTTAACTACGCCCTGGTCGGTTTCATACATCTGGAAGCCAAAGATGAGGAGAACGCAAGCTATATGGAAACCAAGTTGATAAAAAATCTCAAATGGGCTGCACGCAAGAACGACTCCAGTACAATAATCCTGCATTCATTTGCACATCTGTCAGAATCAAAAGCCTCACCGGAATTGACCAAAACCATTTTCGACAGTGCCGAGAAACGTCTTGATGACTCGGGCTACGAAGTCAGCCAGACCCCCTTTGGATATTTTCTCGATCTCGACCTGCAGGCGCCCGGGCACCCATTGGCCAGACTCTTTAAAGAATTCTGAGCAATATTCGGGCAGATCAGGAAATTACTGCATCTTCTGCACCTGTCACGGAAACTTTTGGCGAAAAGCCTTGTTTTTTCGAGGTGAATATGTAAATTGCGTAACGGATACGCTTTACATGGTGAGCAGAAACATAATATTTGCAAATTCTGTGCTGAAGCTGTGCGTATCAGAATAAGTTGATTACTGATGAGATTGTGAAAATATTATCATATCGATAAGAGGAAGGTGAATTCTAGATGCTGAATATAACTGATAAGGCTTCCAGCGAGCTTGCCAAAGCGATGGAGTCGCCTAAAGCCAAGGGAAAGAACCTGATCCTGTATTATATGGGCGCCGGTTGAAGCGGCCCCCAGCTGGGAATGGCTCTGGATGAGTCTACTGAAGGTTTAACCAGATTGGAATCCAATGGAATTAATGTCTACATCGATCCTCGTCTGAAGGAACATCTCGGTAAATTCGGAGATATAAATGTTGATTTTGTAACAAATCCGATGGGTCAAAGCGGATATATGATCAAGATCGGCAGTCCTGATTGCAACGAGGGCGGATGTTCCGGCTGCGGTTAATCAAAGAACACATATCCTGAATATAAATAAGCCCCTTCTATTCGAAGAAGGGGCTTTTATTTTTAGCATTACAGAAACAGGCTATTAACGGCTGAACCTAAGCTACCGTTACTTCTTTTGTGAGATATACGTCCTGAATAGCATTCAGAAGCTCTATTCCCTTTTCACGCGGCTTCTGGAAGGATTTCCTTCCCGAAATCATCCCCGTACCCCCGGCGCGTTTATTAATGACCGCCGTCCTGACCGCCTGTGCCAGGTCATTCTCCCCGGAGGCTCCGCCGGAATTGATCATCCCGACCCGGCCCATATAGCAATTGGCCACCTGGTAGCGGCAGAGATCAATGGGGTTATCGCTGGTAAGCTTATCATAAACCAGATCATGCGTCTTGCCGAACTTCAAGGCTTTATATCCGCCATTGGTCTGGGCCTGCTTCTGCTTGATAATATCGGCTTCAATTGTGACACCGATATGATTGGCCTGTCCGGTGAGATCTGCGGCCGTATGGTAATCCTTATCGGCCTTAAACTCGGAATTTCTCAGGTAGGCCCAGAGGACCGTAAACATACCGAGATCATGCGCTTGGCTGAACAGCTCAGAGACCTCCTGGAGCTGGCGCATCGACTCTTGCGCGCCGAAATATATTGTCGCGCCAATACCCGCAGCACCAAGCTCGTAGGCGCGTTCGATATTAGTAAACGGCACCTGGTCATATTCATTGGGGTGGGTTAAGAGCTCATTGTGATTTATCTTGAGAATGAATGGTATTTTGTGAGCATACTTGCGGGCCACCGAACCAAGAACGCCGAATGTTGATACGACCGCATTACATCCCCCCCCTATCGCCAGCTTGATAATATTTTCAGGGTCGAAGTAATCGAT
>JAABVY010000261.1 GCA_011777135.1 Candidatus Zixiibacteriota bacterium
TTTCAGAAATATACCTGCCATATCAGTTTCGCTTTGAGGATAATTGTGAGTCAGGATGAAGATATTCTTTTTAGACATCACTTCTCCGCAATGAGCATTTTCAACAAGATTAAGGATAAGATGATGACAATTCAACAAATATTATGGCCATATACAAAATAATACCCACCCGGACATATACCGGGTGGGTAGTCTGGTCATGCAAGTGTTTCCTCTAACAATCCGGTATGCCATCTGGTCCGATAAGTTTGTCAACTGGACAGGAATAATGCCCGGAATCTGGAATGAGCCTTTTCCTGAATTNNATAGAGAGCCAACAGAATAAAATAGTGATTTTTTTCACTTTCACATTGACATTTTTTGGTCAAAATTGTTATTTTGCGGGTTTCAGATGGTAATTCGGGCGGTGTTATAGCCGCTTTTTTCATTCAATATAAAGGAGAGCATGATTGTGAGTCCCCTTCTAATTATAATCATTGCCGCAGTAATAATAATTGCTGCAATTATAATAATTGTCCTGAAGAATTACCACAAGGTGGGTCCTAATGAGGCCCTGATTATTTCCGGTGGTAAGAAACGGACAATTACCATGCCCGACGGTACATCCAAACAGATCGGGTATCGTTACCGCATCGGCGGCGGCACTTTTGTCAGGCCCTTTATCGAACAGGCACGAATTCTGCCGCTGGAAATTATTCCTATGGATTTCCAGGTAACCGATGCAATTTCAACCAATGGCATTCGCTGCACCGTCAAGGGCACGGCGGAAGTGAAGATCGCCGGAGATGACAATTCCATAAATCTGGCGGCCGAGCAGTTCCTGGGCAAGCCGATTACCGACATTCGCGATGTGGCTATGCGCACGCTGGAAGGTTCCACACGAGCTCTTATCGGCAGTATGCACCTGGAATCAATCAACAAGGCCCGCAAAGAATTTTCGCAAAAGGTCCTGGATGATGTGGGAGAATATTTTTCCAATATGGGCCTGAAGCTTCTATCCTATAACCTTAAGGAAATTACCGATCCATCAGGCTACCTGGAGGCCCTGGGAAAACCTCGTATAGTCGAGGCCAGGCGCGATGCCGAGGTGGCCGAGGCCGAGGCAGCCCGGGATGCGATTATCAGATCGGCGCAGGCGAAAAAAGAAGGGGACGTCGCCAAAATATCAGCCGAAACTGAGGTCGCGGAGGCCAATCAA
>JAABVY010000124.1 GCA_011777135.1 Candidatus Zixiibacteriota bacterium
AGAACTTAGCAACAAAAAATGAATGTTTTAGTAGTATTACTTCTTGCGCTGGCATTATTCTGGCTGGGCACAAGATTTTATTCCCGCTTTATTTCCCGGCAGATCGGCTCCGATAACAATATACCCACACCGGCTGTATCCATTGATGACGGTCGCGATTATGTGCCGACT
This sequence comes from Candidatus Zixiibacteriota bacterium, assembly GCA_011777135.1. Classification (GTDB taxonomy): domain Bacteria; phylum Zixibacteria; class MSB-5A5; order JAABVY01; family JAABVY01; genus JAABVY01. The sequence continues at coordinate 172 of JAABVY010000124.1, forward strand.
AAATCGCATATCTTGTTTGCACACCATTTCGCAACCATAGCCGGCGTTGGCCCGATCATAGGTCCGGTAATGGGATTCACCTATGGTGTGGTTCCGGTACTGGCATGGCTGATTGTTGGCGCGGTATTCTTCGGAGCAGTACATGACTATACCTCTATATTCGCCTCGGTGCGTGAAAAAGGAAAATCGATGGCCGAAATCGCCGGTAAAACCCTGGGGAAGCCGGGATTCGTACTTTTCATAATATTTACCCTGGTCATGATCATACTTGTTACTTCAGCTTTTCTGGGAGCGGCCGCAACTTCACTGACCTCGAAATGGGCTCTGGAGGACCTGACCCTGCCTGCCGATCAGACACTCTTGAAAACCGTAACCGAGAATGGAGTCGTCAAAGGAGTGATCGGCGGGATTGCTTCGACCTCGGTCATTATCATCACCGCCTTTGCGCCGATTCTCGGATTTTTGATCTATAAGCGGAAATTGCGCTCACTATATGCCTACATCATCGCATTTGTACTCTGTGTCGTGTCCATATATATTGGTTTCCGTCATCCGGTAGCCCTCGACCCCAGAGTCTGGATGGCGATCATCAGCATCTACACATTTATAGCCGCAGGAATCCCCGTCTGGATCATTCTCCAGCCGCGGGATTTTACGAATGTGCAGATTCTGTATGGCGGAATCTTCATAGTTTCTGTCTCACTTCTTATTGGAGGATTAAGCGGTCTATCGATCAATGCCCCGAGTTTTGATTTCGCGGCCGGCAGGGCCAACCTGGGTATGATCTGGCCCATGATGTTTATTGTGATCGCCTGCGGCGCGATATCCGGTTTTCACGCCCTGGCAGGCGGGGGAACCACCTCGAAACAGGTGAACAGCGAAAAAGATGTGCGCCGGATCGGCTATAATGCCATGATTCTCGAGGGCATCCTGGCCACCCTGGTGCTATTGACCCTGGCCTCTTCTCTCGGACATCAGGACTATCTGAGGATTGTCTGGCCGCAGACAGGCGGTGGCAATCCTATCCTCGGGTTCGCCCTCGGTGTAGGGAGTCTGGTGCATAATGCTTTTCCGTTCATAACAGTCGCACTTGGATCGGTGTTCGGTATCCTGATGATTGAAGGTTTTATCGTTACAACACTTGATTCCGCGGTAAGGCTGAACCGCTATCTGTTCGAGGAATTATGGAATATACTATTCTCCGGCAGGGTACCCTCGATTATGAGAAAATACTGGTTCAACTCGGGTCTTTCAGTTATCCTGATGTTTCTGATGGGCTATTCCAATGCCTTCGCAAGCCTCTGGAAGATTTTCGGCAGCGCCAATCAACTCCTGGCCTCTCTAACCCTGATGGCTATAACCGTATGGCTGTATGTGCGCGGTAAACGGGTCTGGTTCACTATGATCCCGGCCTCCTTTATGATCGTCACAACCCTTGCATCGCTCATATATTTGCTCCTAACTGATTATATTCCAACAAGTAACTGGATTCTGATAGTCACTGATGTGATCCTCTTGATTCTTGCCATGTCCGTAGCTGTCCTGGTTGTGAAAACAGCCATTCGCCTGCACCACACACATAAACCGGAACTCAAAGCAACGGTCTCTCCAGCGGGCAAATGATCGCTGTCCGCAAACAAAGACTATTTTTCTCTGAGTTGAATTCCTGTTTACAAAAGTTCAGCTCTTAAAAGCAAGAATTCGGGCCATTATGCCGATACCTAAACAAATAGGTTTCATTTATTTAACGGTATGGCAGGAAGATGAAAAGAGGATCATTCAGGTCTCTATTCCCGCGGGAAGAATACTTCTTTATCATCACCAGGATAATAACGGTCCTGGTGTTACTGGCATGGATTATTTTTGCCGGTAAACCTGAAGGTTTCCTGCCCATATTCTCCTGGGTAATACTGTCCCTCTTTTTTCTTCATTTAGCGGTTTTTAGTTTAATTCGCAAAAAGAGTTCGATTGCAATTGCCACACTTTACAGATTAACATTCTGGCTGGATATTGTATTCATTTCCTTCCTGATTCATGCCAGCGGCGGGATTCACAGCAGCTTCTTTGTGTTCTATTATCTGCCCATAAGTTTTTCAGCTTATTATATGGGGCTGCAAACAGGTATTATTCTGGCTTTTATCAGTTCGATCTGTTATGTCCTTGCTATTCTTCCTCAACTGTCTGCTCCTCTCTTGCCCGAACTTCCTGTGAGGTTATCGGTTGGATGGTTTTTCGCCCTGTCAATCGGCGTCTTTTCAAAACATTTCAAGCACTCGGGAAGCAAACTGCTGCATCTGCTGGATACGTTAAATGAACGCACTACCGAACTAGAAAGAACTCAGATCCAGCTTGAGACAATCTACGAAACCTCCCGCTCGCTGGGTGAAATTCATAATCTGGACGAAGTTTTTGTTGAGGTAAATAATATTGCTGATAATATACTTGGATATCAGATGTGCAGCATTCTTCTTCTGGATAATGAAAAGCAGAATCTGGAGCTGGCGGCCAAAGTGATAAACGGCACGAAAAAAATATTCAAAAACCCGCAGAAAATCAGCATAAAGGGAGTCAGTGGAAGGGCTGTGGAGACCGGGCGGGTGGTCCGCATCTCCGATCTTACAACTATGAATAATTACATTCCGGGTCTTGAGGATGCTAAGAGCGAAATGGCTGCTCCCATGATCGCCCGTGGCAAAATCGTTGGTGTTCTCAATGCCGAGTCTACCAAATTAGCCGCTTTCAGCGAACGTGATGAAAAGCTCTTCACAATTCTGGCTGCTTCGGCGGGTATGGCTATCGAAAATGCCCGCTTGCATAAACGAATATCTGATCTTACGATGACCGATGATCTGACCGGTATATACAACTATCGCTACTTTGTCCAGCGCCTGGAAGAAGAGAAACGCAGGGCAGCCAGATACGATCTGCCATTATCACTCATAATGCTTGACCTGGATTGGTTCAAGAAAACCAACGATACCTACGGTCATGAGATTGGAAATATAGTCTTGAAGGAAATAGTACAGGTCGTAGTGTCCTGTATACGTGACACAGATACATTCTGCCGTTACGGAGGTGAGGAATTTATTATCATACTTCCGCAGACGATTTCTTCCGAGGCCTGCGTGCTGGCAGAACGAATAAGGGCAGAAGTCGAGAATCATGATTTTGGTATAGCTACTGGAATACCGGGGCTTAAGATTACAGTCTCCGTAGGCACTACCTCGTTCCCGGATAATGGACTGTCCACCATGGAACTGGTGCAGACAGTAGACATGGCGCTATATCGAGCCAAGGGTGCAGGCAAAAATATGGTGTGCACCGTATAATGGACGGGGTGATGATATGAAAATTGGTGAGCTTTTCATGTTCGGTTACACCCCCGGGGATTTCGAATACCTCAGGGACTTTGCCGAACAACATGGTTTGGGAGGGGTGATTCTTTTCGAGCGCAATCTCGGTTCGCTCGACAGAATATCGGGAGAGGTTAAACGGCTCATGCGGGCTGCCGGCGGTCAACTGATTGTCAGCGTCGACCAGGAAGGTGGCCCTGTGAATCGTGCCAAGCAGGACTTTCCGCTTTTTCCATCTCCAAGATATTATGGTGATCGGGCCGATTTTACAGGTATAAGGACCATGGCACGCACAACTGCAAAGCATCTGCGAGCCCTGGGCATAAATACCAACCTCGTGCCGGTTTGTGATGTATTAACCAATCCGGATAATACTCTTATGCGCAAGCGATCATTTGGAGGAACGCCGGAAATTGTTTCCAAATGCATTTTGACTCTGATCGATGAATATCATAAAGGCGGTGTGCTCTGCTGTGCCAAGCACTTCCCGGGATTAGGATCGGCGGATATCGATCCTCACGAGGATATCTCACTAACAGACATAGACTCTCAGGAATTCGAAAAAACACACTGGCAGCCGTTCAAAAAGGCAATAGGCGCCGATGTTGATATGTTAATGACCACCCATATTATAGCGAATTCACTAGATCGGGAGAATATTGTCACATTCTCGGAAGAGGTTGTCACAAATATACTGCGCGATGAGCTTGGTTTTAAGGGCGTTATCATAACAGATGATCTGAATATGGGTGCAATTAGCAGAAACTTTCCTCCCGAGGAATGTGCGCTGGAGGCTCTTGGAGCAGGGCACGATATGTTATTGATTTGTCATAATAAAAAGGATCAGGAAACCGCTTTCAATTCTGTTTTAGAAAGTTATAATAACAGTCGCATTGACAAGGATGAAATAGCCGCTAAGATCAAGCGGGTGAAAAAGCTTAAGGAAAAGCTCGAAAAACATGCCGGCTTTAAAAAAGCTTCTGTCTAAGAGGGACGTCAATATTATTGGAATGATGTCGGGGACATCTCTTGATGGCCTCGATCTGTCATTCTGTCGTATTTCCTACCATAAGCCGAGGCATAGAATTAAAATAATGAAAAACGGATATTACAGGTTTGATCAGGAGCTGAAAAGAAACCTGCGGATTCTTACTTCCAATGCTGAATTCACAAAATCCTTTGTGAAACAAGTTGATGATGATCTGGGTCTGTTTTATGCAAGTCGGGTGAAGCGTTTTATGACAAAACTCGGTCTCGGGCAGGTTGATCTACTGGCATGTCATGGCCAGACTATATTGCATCAGGATAAGCGAATTTCGAAATCCAAAACTGAAAGGAGCACAACCTGGCAGATCGGTAATAGCTCCAGGCTTGCGGCTCTGACTGGTGTTCCGGTGATATCAGATTTTCGTTCCGGCGATGTTGCTCTGGGAGGCTCCGGGGCGCCACTAACGCCCATCTGTCATTACCATTTATTCGGGAAAAATAACGAAAATGTAGCGATTCTGAATATTGGTGGGATCACAAATATTACCTTTCTTCCTAAAAAGAGCAGAAGGATGAAAATTAGGGCGTCTGATTGCGGGCCGGGAAATATGCTGGTCGATCAGTTGACAAAGAGGCTTTTTGACTGTGATTATGATAAGGGCGGCAGGATAGCTTCCTCGGGTATCGTCTCGAGGGAACTCCTGAGTTCCTTGAAACGTCGAGCATGGTTCAGGAGACCATATCCGAAATCCCTGGGACGAGAACAATTCGGGGATGCTGAAGTGAAGAAAATAATTGAGATAGGCAGGCGCAATGCAATTTCAATTAAAGACATCTTAACCACCGTTTCGGAATTAACTGTCATTTCAGTCATGCATTATATCGAAAACCTGCCTGCTCTTGATAAGCTCATTGTATGCGGGGGAGGCGCGCATAATAAGTATTTTATGACACGGCTCTCGGATCTTATTAGAGAGTCTGTGGTAATAAGCAGTGAAGACGCGGATGTACATACCGATTATGTTGAAGCGGTCTGCTTTGCTCTGCTGGGAGCGTTATGGTTATACGGCGAGCCAGCCAACCTGCCGTCGGTAACCGGAGCATCAAAACAGGCTGTGCTTGGAAGGTTGACCTTACCATGAAAAAAATAATCATTATAATGATTTTGCTACCGGGACTCATGCTGTCAAGCTGCTCGCGTCTCTCGTATGTTGAGAGGCAGAATGGAACCGAGATGGTCTCCCATCCACATATCCGGGTCAGAATTCTAAATGCCGACAATATCGAAATCGATGGCGAGGGGACCTATCGTCTCAACTGCTTCATGGCAGACAGCACCTCAAAAGGCTATTATTCGGTTACTCCGCTGAAACTGACTTTTTCCGGGAAAGATCTGACCTTATCGGAAAGCAATGGGTTAGTGCTGGATCGTGGTCTTCTGAAAGTCTATGTTTCATCCAAGTCACGTGGGTCGCATATTATCCTGAATGGCAGAAAATTCAGGGGAATGATGGAAATCTGGACTGCCGACGAGGGTATTGAGGTCATAAATGTCCTGAACATCGAAGACTACTTAAAAGGTGTCCTGCCCCCAGAAATGGGACGTCTGGAAGAAGACGCCTTCGAGGCCCTTAAGGCGCAGTCTGTTGCAGCTCGTACATATGCCTACTCCCGCATAGCCTATAACTCCGAGAAAAATCATGATCTTGTGAACGATATAATGGATCAGGTCTATATCGGAACAAAGGGCGAATATAATCTGGCCAATAAAGCCATCGAGGAAACCCGAGGTGAAATTCTGACCTATAACGGGGAGGCCGTAATCGCCTATTATCATTCCACTTGCGGCGGTTTCACCGAGGAGGCCGCTAACGTCTGGGATCAGGGAAATAACAGCTATTTGAGAAGTATCGATGATAGCGATTATTGCGAATGGTCGAAGTTTCATGATTGGGAAATGACATGGAACGCCAAAGAACTGGCTTCATATCTACGAGATTACCTGCACGGGAAGAGGGGCTTTAATGACAAATCTCTCGTAATAACCGATATTGAAGTGGTTGAACGATTTCCGTCTGGTAGAATAGCGAATTTGAAGGTTCTCACGGATCATGGAGAGTTCCTGTTTTTCAAGGATCAGATTAGATGGGCGTTCAGGCGGCCGGAAAGACCGGATTTAATCCTGCCCTCGTCGCATTTTGAAATCCAGCTCTGGCAGGATTCCGATGGCAGTCTGTCCGAAATCACAGCAACCGGAAAAGGTTACGGCCATGGGGTGGGTATGTGTCAAACAGGAGCTATTGGCCGCGCACGCCTGGGGCAGGATTATCGGCAGATTCTAAAGACATACTATTACGATGCGGATATAAGTAAGGCCTACTAAGCCAGAGATTCCAAAAAAAGCTTGCTATCAATCCGCCTCTCCCCATTATTACAGTCAATGAAGATCGAAATCGCCAAAATGAAATTAATCTATCTCCCGATTGTGGTAGCCTGCATATTTATTTCTGCGGCATGCCTGAAGGGGGATGTCAATTTTGAGAATAAGCTATCTGTTTTTCTGAATGCTGGAGCTCGACAGCCTGCTCTCAATCCATCCACACAGCCCTGGGTCATATCTCCCGCGTTTTCTCTGGGTGCAGGAGCGGGAGTCAATGAAAGGATAATGCTGGTGGGAGAGTATGAATTCGGAAAAGTCTATAATGATATATTGTCAACCAGCACTTTTAAAATCGGCAGGGAAAATGCCGACCGCTACTGGCAGATAAATACGATTAAGGCCAAAATCAAATATTATTTCATCAGCAAAAGCAATTTCGTACCGTATATGACAAGCGGAATTGGCATCTGTTTCTGGTCTATTAAGCATTATTCTTCCGATGAACCGATTCAGGTGCCTGATTCAGACGGCATCCCGGGCGATTATAGCGCAAACGAGTTTTTACTCAACGGCGGTTTCGGCTTTGAATGGTTTGTGCGGGAAAACATCTCCATCAGCGCGGATGCCAGCTTTAATTATCTCACCGGGATTGGCGCAGACTTCGCGGACAGCGTGCAGGATTTCCGTTCCAAAGCATATGGAGACATAAAATTCGGATTCTCACTTTACTNNATTTGGATTCTCACTTTACTTTACCATGCAGAAAGGCGATATCAGTATCACAGAATACTAATTTATTTCCTGCCTTTTTCCAGAAGCTCCTCGGCCTGCTTCAATGACAGTTCCGTCACTTTCTCACCGGAAATCATTCGTCCCAGCTCTTCCTTACGCTGTTTAAGAGTCAATTTCCTTATCTGTGTGATCATGCGGCCATTCGATTTCTCTTTAAATACAAGAAAATGGCTTTCCCCGAAGGCTGCGATCTGCTGCAGATGGGTTATTACCAGGACCTGATGCTTTTTCGCAAGGTTCTGGAGGCTTCTTCCCACTGCTGATGCTGTTTTGCCGCCGATGCCCGAATCGATCTCATCAAAAATCAGGCTGCTGCTCTTATTTTTGCCCGACACGATTGTCTTAATCGCCAAAAGTACACGTGAAAGCTCGCCTCCCGAGGCAATTTTTGACAACGGTTTTTTCTCTTCTCCGGGATTGGGCGAGAAGAGGAATTCCACGCTGTCATAGCCATCCGGCCCAAGGCTGAGGCTCATGCCCTCTCTTTTATACTCACCATTATAGGATTCATCCGCAGTGATCTTGACTTCAAAGTCAACCTTGCCCATAAGAAGACCGGTTAGCTCTTTCTCGACTTTTTTGGAAAGAGCCGTGGCCGAGTCATGCCTGGCATCCGAAAGTCTGTCAGCCAGTTCGCAGAGTTTCTTCAAATCAGTCTCGACAGCTATCATTAAATTATCAAGATCAGCGGAACTGTCGCTGAATGAATTCAGTGCGGCACCGATTTCCTCCCTGTATTTAAAAAGCTGTTCCAGCGAGCCGCCGTATTTTTTCTTTAGATTATAGTAAATATCGAGCCGCTCCTGAATCTTTTGCAACCGTTCCGAATCATGCTCGATCTCCTGCGAACGTCTCTCCAGATTACGTCCGGCTTCCTCCAGATTGAACAGACTGCTTTTTATTATATCGAGCGAATCATCCAGACTTGCATCGTACTTCTCGAGCGGTTCCAATCTTCCCAGGGCTTCATTTAGGAGCTCAGTCACGGATTCCTCACCGTGATACAGCCGCTCCGAGATACTATAGTATGAAGTTTTCAGCGTTTCGGCGTTTTCCAGAATGCGGCGTTCCCTGTTAAGTTCCTCTTCCTCTTCCAATGAGAGTTTGGCCGCATCAATCTCCTGAATCTGAAACCGATACAGCTCCATCTTTTCTTTTTCGCGAGCTACCCTGCTTTTCAGCTCGATCAGTTTAGTTTTGGCGGATTGATATTTATTGTAGAGCTCATGATATTTTTCGAGGTTATTCTGATTACCAGCAAAATCATCGAGAAACCTGACGTGGTTGGCCGGATTCAGCAGCAGTTGCTGATGATGCTGTCCCACCAGGTCGACAAGTTCCAGCCCCAGCTTTTTGAGATCGGAAACTGTCACCATTTGGCCGTTGAGAAAACAGCGGGAAGAGGCATTCTTACGAATTTCGCGGCGGATTTCGATTGTATCGGTTTGAGCTTCCATATCCAGTTCCTTCAGGATTCTCGATACCTGTCTTGAGGCTTTGAAATGGCCTTCCACCACCGCCATCTCGCTGCCGCTGCGGATCATCTCCGTCTGAGCGCGTTCGCCCAAAAGCAGGTTCAATGCGCCGATGATAATTGACTTTCCGGCCCCGGTCTCGCCGGAAAGAATGTTCATTCCGGGAAAAAATTCTACTTTCAGGTCGGAGACTATGGCGAAGTTGGAGATGTGCAATCTCGAAATCATAAAGCTAATTAATAGACAGCGGCCCGATTTTGCAAGGTTTTAGTAATTTTTCGCCTGTCAATAAAAAAGCCGGACCGAGAAGTCCGGCTTCAAAGTTTGCATATTTTATTTATCAAAAATCGAAGGATCAAAATCAATTTGATATAAGTCCGGGTAAGTGTTTCCCGGCAGTATCAACTGATAGATTACGGATTTGCCATCGGCTGTCCACATCGGGAATGATGCTGAGCCTGTCTCACCCAGATATACCAGCCGGGCCGACCTCTCATTCTCGATATCGTAGACATAGATAGTCTGACGCTCATCAGGAGACATTTTGGTATAGACCAGGTACTTCCCATCCCGTGAAACCTCAGGGTAGAGTTCGGAGGCTTGCGAATTCAAAACAGGCTCAATGGAATAGTCGCTGAGTTTGAATTTGAAGATGTCGGGACTGGGGTATTTGCCCGATTTACCCTGTCCTCCAAAATATATGGTCTCGTTATCCGGCGCCCAGCTTGGTGAGCCGCCCAAAAGCTCCTCCGGCACAATCTGACGTACCTCATTGGTAGGGACATCGAGAATATACATGGCCGCATTCATTACCTTGATCATGGTAAAAGCTATCTTTTTGCCGTCGTATGACCAATCGAGGTATGCGGCGTTCAGAAGCATATCCGGTTCGAGCTTGTACTGATTCATCTGAATCGTATCAAGGTCTGGTATAAATGGCGACAGATCTGTAAGCCTGGTCAGTTCTTCCGGGTTCTTGCGCGGTAATTCGTATATATCACAGACAGTATAATCCTTGCGTACATGGGCCAGCCGCTCGCCGTCTTTGGACCAGGCAATTGAACCGATAGGTGGAGACTCCTTGATTTCCAGATCGAATGGTTCCATCTCACCGGTTTCGGGGTCGGCAGTTACCAGGNNAAGCTTGCCGGTAAAGTGGTAAAATGATATCAGTCCGGTATTTCCCACCGCCTCGGGGTATTTGCCGTCTTCGAAGATCAGTTTTCCGAGTTTGGGCTTCTGGGCTGATAAATTCAGGGCGAACAGGATAGATATTGAAAGAATTAGAAGTAATAATAGCGCTTTTTTCATGTCTCTCCTCGCGGGTTAATTTTTCGGAATTTACATCTTTTTACACTGAAATCAACCGAAAGTTTGCAATAATAATCGGATCGAACCGGGCTAAAATCGGTATAAAATGGCTTGACAGAATACCGATACAGGATATATTGGAAAAACCCTGGGGCCGTAGTTCAGTTGGGAGAACGCTTGACTGGCAGTCAAGAGGTCAGGGGTTCGAATCCCCTCGGCTCCATAAAATTTTTAAAGCCTCCGCAAAAGCCTCTAACTTGCGGAGGTTTTTTGGTTTATAGACATTGATTAGTTTCAGATCATGTCAGTCTTATCGGTAATCGGAGGTCTATTTGGTTACCGCTTTATGTCCATCACCAGAAGATCCATATAAAAAGCGACCGGCCGAAAAGCCGATCGCATGGACGCCATATCTTTTTGACGTATGTGTAATAATTGGGGGGCACTATCAATATAATAGCACAGCGGCCGGAAGTCAAATAGAATAAATGACTTAATCGCCACTTTTTTGAAGATCCTCGATTATTAATATAAGCCCATGATCAAAAACACTTTAGATTCCCAAAACGGGCATAATTTAATATTTGCCTTGCCATATCAGCTGCAGGTTGTTAGTTTATTTGCAGGTAAATCACTATCTGAAGATCTAACATCCATTAAACTGTATGTGATATTCATTGCTGGAGGCAATTATGAGATATATTACTGGCCTGTTTTTGCTTTTTGCAGCCGTTATCGTTCAGTGCGATAATGCCCCTGTGAAAAGCACGCAGGAAAGCCCGGCGCAGCATCCAAAGTCCACCGAAGTCATGGATATGCTTGATGAGTATGCCGCGCCTTTAGACCAGGTCACTTTTGATCCCTGCGAAGAGGGGACTATGGTCGGCGACTGGATTCGTGATGATATAGGCGGGGAGACCGGTACATTTTATGGTACATGGTATGACCAGAGCGGTGAACCGACCGGATTGTTCAATGGCCAGTTCTGGACCATCAGTAACGGAGTACGCT
>JAABVY010000216.1 GCA_011777135.1 Candidatus Zixiibacteriota bacterium
CGAACGCCGCGGAAAGCTATAAGCTTCTGAGCAGATATCCTGAAATAAACACGGTAATTATCCTCGGATTCAAGCATCAGATCGATTATCGTGGAGTGGCAATATGGGCCAGTGGAAAATGGAAAACGCCGCTTGGTGAAATTCCGGTAAATGAAGAGCTGGCAGCGGAAATTCTAAACACTGCGGATTACATAGCTGATCGTCATGATCTTTTTTCAGGCGAGCACTCGCTGGAAACTCAAATCCCGTTTTTGCAGGTGGTCGCGCCCAAAATATCAATAGTGCCATTGCAGATCGGTGCCCAGGACAAAGATATTGTCACAAAATTGACCAACACGCTCTCTAAAATTCTAAAGGAACGGGAGAATTATGTCATAATCGCATCAACGGATATGACCCATTATAAAACTCGGAGGCAATGTGCCGCAATCGATTCAGTTTCAGCCAGATATATCACTAATATAGATGGTGAAGGACTGTGGAGCGCATCGGAGAATGGCAGAGCACAGCTCTGCGGGGCGGCGACGGTGGCGGTAGCGCTTGAAGTTGCTAAAAAACTGGGGGCTGATAAGGCCAAAATCCTGAAGCATTCCGATTCGGGCGAGTATGCTGGCAATACACAATCAGTGGTGAGCTATTTATCTGCGGTCGTGTATAAATCCGGCGATGGCTCAGATGCTGGGAACGCCGCGCTCACGGGTGAGAATTATCTTTCTGGAAAGCAGCAGCAAAAACTTATGGAAATTGCCCGCAAGTCGATCGAAGCCTATCTCGATAATCAGCCGGTTCCGGAATTTGATATAAACGACAGCATTCTGGAAGCGCCGGGAGCGGCGTTTGTTACCATAAATAAGGATCATCAGTTGCGGGGATGTATCGGTTACACTGAACCGATTCTTCCACTCTACCAGACCGTTTCCACCTGCGCGGTCAAGGCCGCCTCCGAGGATCCGCGCTTTCAACCTCTGCAAAAAGCGGAATATCCTCATATAGAATTGGAGATTTCGGTGCTGACCCCGCTTAAGAAGATTGAGGATGTAAGTAAAATCGAAGTCGGCAAGCATGGCTTGATGATGCAGAGAGGCTATAATCGCGGGTTACTTCTGCCCCAGGTTGCGGTTGATTATGGATGGAATCGGATGCAGTTTCTTGATGCCACCTGCCGTAAAGCTGGCATGCCTCCCGGATGCTGGAAGGAAAATTGCGATATTTATATCTTCTCAGCTGAAGTCTTTGAAGAAAAATAAGCTACACCT
>JAABVY010000112.1 GCA_011777135.1 Candidatus Zixiibacteriota bacterium
GGAAGGCATCATCGAAGCCGGATATGCGGAACGTTATGCCAAAAAGAGAGGTAATTTTGCAGATATAGAGTCAATTGAGAATACCATCAGTGCCGTGGTGGTAAGAGAACGCCTCTCGCAGTTCAATGTACCTCCGGAAGAAGTTATGGCCGCTACGCGGGAGGTCAATCTGGATTACAAGCAGGTCGGGCCCGAAGGTGAAGAAAGGGGCGGAGGCGGATTTCTGACGCAGTATCTTTCCGGGATAGCCTTTGTGATGATACTTTTCTCATCGATTATGGGATACGGTCAGCATCTGATGCGCGCGGTCATGGAAGAAAAGAATACGCGCATTATGGAGATTCTGGTATCATCACTGACACCATTTCAGCTGATGATGGGCAAGATACTGGGGCTGGGAGCAGCCGGTATAACACAGATGGCCCTGTGGGCAGTCCTGGGATCATCGGTGTTTTTGTTCGCGGGCAGTTCCGCTTTCGTCTCCGGTATATTGGCCAATGCTCAGGCCTTGTCGATAAACTTCTTCCTGAGTTTTATCGCTTTTTTCATTCTTGGTTATTTTCTTTATGCCACCCTGTTCGCGCTTCTGGGATCGATTGTATCATCGGAGAAAGAGGTTCAGCAGTTTGTTGCACCGATCACGATGATTCTGATTATTCCTATAATTCTGGCAATGTATATTATGCAGAATCCCGATGCCCCATGGGTTGTGGCTGTATCCTATATTNNAGATAATAATCGGTATTATCGTGATGATAATATCTATCCTTCTTCTGGGTGCGATAACTGCGCGTATTTTCCGCATAGGAATCCTGATGTACGGAAAGCGGCCAACACTTCCGGAACTTGTCAAATGGGTAAAATACAGGTAAGATTTCTATCAAGCTCTTGCGGATCTATTCCCGAAGAACGAAACAATGGACCTGCGGCTGCTGTTGAATATGAGCGGAGGTTAGATTGGATTTGGCGATGCTGAATGCCCTGAAATCCGGAGGAGGCACTATGAATACAAGGATCAGAAATATAGACTTTGAAATTCCATCTGTTGGCGGAGATCTAAATAAATTATCGGAGCAGCTCGAGGAATCCCCTGTTCTCCTGATTTTTTTCAAACATGATTGCCCGACCTGCGAATTTACTTTACCGTATCTGGAGCGTATATATTCCAGGTATGGTGACAGCAAGGCCGTCTTCTGGGCTGTTGCGCAGGATTCGCAGAAGGAAGCTGCAGATTTTGCCGACAAATATGGTTTATCCTATAAGGTCCTGGTTGACAGGAGTCCTTATGAGGTTAGCAGAAAATTCGATTTTAATATCGTGCCGGCAGTAATTTTGTTGGACCGTGACGGCGGCGAAATATTGAGGTTCATCGGCTTTCAGAAGGCGGAACTGGAAAAACTCAATTATATTCTGGCCGGTCTTGATAATGGCNNAGATGTACCTGCGGTAAAACCGGGCTGAGGAGCACGACATACTGCTTAGTTTAAGCAGCGCATAGTCTTACAAGCATGTTATTTTATGAAATTATGCAGATCAAAGCGTCGCTGAGCTTGTATAAAAATTAGCGGCCGGTGTTTCCTTTTGAAAAAAAATTTGTTATATTGTTTGATTGGGTGTTTTTAGATAAAAGCGAGGTAAAGCAAATGAACAACTCTGACAACTACAAAATAAAGGTCGGCCTGGCCGAGATGCTAAAGGGTGGTGTGATTATGGATGTTACCACTCCCGAGCAGGCCAAGATTGCCGAGGATTCCGGTGCAGTTGCTGTGATGGCTCTGGAGAAAGTCCCCGCGGATATTCGAAAGGAAGGCGGCGTCGCCCGTATGGCCGCGATTGAAGTTATAGAGCAGATCAAAGAGGTTGTGTCGATTCCTGTAATGGCCAAGGTTCGTATCGGGCATTTTGCCGAAGCGCAGATGCTGGAGGCGATGGAGGTCGATTTTATTGACGAGTCGGAGGTGCTTACTCCGGCCGATGATAAATATCATATCGATAAGTGGGAATTTAAGGTGCCGTTTGTGTGCGGATGCCGCAATCTGGGCGAGGCCCTGCGACGGATCGGCGAAGGTGCGGCCATGATTCGTACCAAGGGCGAGGCCGGTTCGGGCAATATTGTCGAAGCCGTGCGCCATATGCGTCTGGTGATGGGACATATTCGCAGACTGCAGAATATGAATCCGGAAGAGCTTCAGACAGAAGCGCGTGAGATGGGTGTCAATATTGATATCGTAAAGAAGACTGCCGAACTCGGCAAGTTACCGGTGCCCAACTTTGCGGCGGGCGGAATCGCGACTCCGGCCGACGCATCCTTAATGATGCAGCTCGGCGCCGAATCGGTCTTTGTCGGATCAGGAATATTTAAATCCGATGATCCTGCGGTAAGGGCCAAAGCAATAGTTCAGGCAACCACTCACTACAAAGATCCTAAGGTGCTGATTGAGGTCTCGCGTCATCTTGGCGGAGCGATGAAAGGCCTGGATATCAGCAAGATCCCAGAGGATGAGCTGCTCCAGATTCGTTAAATTGCGCTGGAAATACTTTTAGGATTTTAACGCCGGATTGGGAGATGATTCGGCGTTATTTGGTTGGAAATGAAAATGGCTGAAAAGAAAATAAAGCTGGTGCGAACCGACGAGAAAGTTTATGAGGTCGGAATCCTTGCTTTGCAGGGAGATTTTGAGCTACATACTCAGGCCCTCAAAAAAGCCGGATACGACTCGCTGCTGGTAAAAACCCCGGATGAGTTGAAGAGGGTCAAGCGGCTTATTATACCCGGAGGTGAGTCTACCACAGTAAATAAACTTGTGGACATCTATAATATGCGCCAGCCATTGATCGAATTCGGCAAAAATAATCCGATCTGGGGCACCTGCGCCGGGCTTATCATGCTGGCCATGGATTCCAATGATGCTCGTGTGCAGCCTTTTGGATTAATGGATATCGATGCTGCCCGCAATGCTTATGGGCGACAGGTGCATTCCTTCTCCAAGAAGAGTAAAATCTGCCTGAATGGAAAGTCGGAAGAGATTGAACTGGTATTCATCCGTGCTCCGAAAATAATCCGGGTCGGTGATAATGTCCAGGTCCTGGCTGAGTTGGATGGTGAGATTGTTATGGCGAGGGAGAAGAATATTTTGGTCTCCGCTTTTCATCCGGAGCTGTCGGACAGCACATTGATTCACGAGTATTTTCTATCGATGTAAAACTGACTGCTGAGAACCTCAATTTCAGATCGAGGATGGTAAAAGTTGATTTTGCTTGCAGTTTGCCTGGATTTCTGTTACAATTTAAGAAGACAAAATGAATCGAGGTTTAAATGAGTGATGATAGAAAGATATACTTCGACCATCAGGCAACCACCCCAGTCGATTACAGAGTGCTTGATGAGATGATTCCCTATTTCAGCGAGCACTTTGGAAATCCATCATCACATATTCATAAAGAGGGCGTAAGGGCCAATGCCGCGCTCGATACTGCCCGCAAGAGGGTAGCCGAACTGGTGAATTCAAAGCCGGAAGAGATCATCTTTACCTCCTGCGCCACAGAGTCGAATAATCTGGCTGTACAGGGATTTCTGAAGGCTAACCCGGATAAGGGAAAACATATAATTATCTCCGAAATAGAACATTACTCGATTTTAAATCTGGTAATGAGGCTTAAGTCGGAAGGTTATGATGTTACCGCAATAAAAGTCGATCAGGGAGGGTTGATCGATCCTGAGGTCGTTTCAAGGGCCGTCAGAGATGACACTGCACTAATCTCTATTAATCTGGCCAATTCCGAGATCGGCACAATTCAACCGATAAAGCAGATAGCCTCCATCGCCAGAGAGCAGGAAATTTTCATGCATACTGATGGCGCGATTGCCGTCGGCAATATTCCGGTTGATGTTAATGATCTGGGGATCGATGCATTAACCATGTCGGCTCATAATTATTATGGTCCCAAAGGGGCAGCGGCGCTATACCTCAAAAAAGGTACTGATATTAATCCTCTATTTGAAGGTGGATTTCAGGAATACGGCCTGCGTTCGGGCACTGAGAATGTTCCCGGTATTGTGGGCATGGGTGCGGCCTCTGCTCTGGCCCGGGCTGAAATGCCCGCGAGAACCGGGCGCCTCACAAAGCTGGGAAAAATGCTCTGGAAGGGTCTTGAGGAAGAGATCGAATATATCAATTTTACCGGACATCCCGAAAAACGTCTGCCCGGGCATGTCTCCTTCTGGATAAAGTATATCGAGGGAGAATCGCTTTTACTCATGCTGAATATTAAGGGTGTGATGGCTGCTTCCGGTTCCGCCTGCTCCTCCAATTTGCGGGGGGAGGATGAGGAGGACCTGGCGGCATCCCATGTTCTTACGGCGATTGGCGTCCCTGCCGAATTTTGCTCAGGCTCGCTTACGGTTTCCTTGGGCAAGGATAGCACACAAGAAGAGGTGCAGTACCTTCTCGATATTATGCCGGAAGTGGTGGAAAAACTCCTGATGATGTCGCCCCTGTATGCCGATAAACTGCGCGGCAAAGATCCATATTCATGATGATATGATAATGCAGGATAATGAATTAGGATTATATTTACGGCCATAGTTTAGTAATTTAGTAAAATATTTATAAGTGATTCAAAAATATCTTGTTTTTTGAGGAATATCTTATATATTTTCTGGCTTCATAGCGTATTTTTTGGGAATACTTATGATTTAATCTGGAGATATTATGACTGAGAAAGCCTTTCCATATTCCGACAAAGTCATGGATCATTTCATGAATCCCCGCAATATGGGGGAGATTGCTGATGCCAATGCGATAGGTGATGTGGGTAATCCGGCCTGCGGCGATATGATGCGTCTGTATTTGAAAATTGAAGATAATAAAATTGTCGATGCCAAATTCAAGACCTTCGGCTGTGGTGCGGCAATTGCGACATCCTCGATGCTGACCGAGCTTTTGAAGGGAATTTCGTTGGAGGAGGCCCGGGCGATTTCTAATAAGGCGGTCGCTGAGGCGCTTGACGGTCTTCCGGCGGTGAAAATACATTGCTCTGTGATGGCCGAGGAGGCTCTTGCCGCGGCATTGAAAGATTATGAGAGCCGGGGCGGCGGCAACGGTAACAATTGAATATCAGCGGGATAGAAAATTTAATGGCCGGCGGGTAAGCCGGCCATTTTTATTTTCGGGATTCGTATCTGTCTCTAACCCTGTTCGAATTCCTTAAACACCCAGATTATCTCATGCCCATCTTCAGCATTCAGGAGCTTTTCAATAAACCCGGGATGCTCGAAGCGCTCGGCCAGGTCCTTGAACACTTTCAGATAAAGGGAGTCGTCATAAGGCGGAGCGGCCATACAGAAGAACAGTTTAACCGGTTCATTATCAATGGCATCGAACTCGTAACCATCCAGTTTACGGCCGATAACAATGATCAAATCCTTGGCCTGCATGGTGCGGACATGGGGTATGGCGATTCCCCTGCCGATTGCAGTAGATGCTTTTTTTTCCCGGTTTATAAGGTCGATGAAGAGTTTGTTTTTATTGGAGACTTTGTCGGATTGCTCCATTAAATCTACAAGTTCTTGCAGGATAGTCTCTTTGATATCCCACAGCTCTTTGTTGGAATATTCGTTTCCTTCCTGGGGAAGATCTAATTCTGATTCCATTTCAGTCTTGATCAAGTCGTATTGTAAATACCGCGATATGTTCATTTCTGCCAAGTATGCAAAA
>JAABVY010000339.1:0-9277 GCA_011777135.1 Candidatus Zixiibacteriota bacterium
TCACGCTGGGTGACAACTGCTTCAAGAAAAAAGCCACAGTCGATTTCCTGGAGACCGCCGATGCCGTGCTGCGTCCTATAAACTCATTCTACGGCAATCCCGGGAAGGGCTATGTCATAAAAGACAGCCGGGATGGTGTCCCGGTCTGTGTTATTTCTGCATTTGGGCGAACCAATTTCAAAAATCCTGTTCTCGATAATCCTTTTCTGGCGATGAAACGTCTCCTGAATCATATTACCGGAAAAGCGAAGATCGTAATTCTGGATTTTCACTGCAATGCCACCTCGGAAAAGCTCTGCATGGGATATTACATGAGCGGGAAGATAACAGCGGTTGTGGGCACCAATTTCTCGACCCAGACCTCGGATTTGCGTCTTGATGAGAATGGGACCGTCTATATCACCGATGTCGGTATGGTGGGCAGCAAGTTTTCGGTGGGCGGATATGAACCGCAGTCGATAATTGATTCATACCTGAGCGGGCTTTTTCCACGTAAAAAGGTCAAGGCATCTGATTACATTTTTAATTCACTGATTATCGATGTCGATCCCGGGGAGGGTAAGGCAATCGCCGTTGAAACCTACAATTTTGATGTGGATAAAAAGTCAGTTAAAAACTGATTTTAAACCTGGCGTCCTTTTTATCTTCATACCTGATCTCGTCAACTTCCTCTTTTTTGCCCTCACCGGCATACAGCCTGTTGGGTGCATTGAAAACAAGGCCATCACGAACCCCGACATTCTTGTAGGCATGTACCACACCGGGAGGAATTGAGAGCGCCAGTGGATTTTTCTCGCCCGCCTCGATGATCTGGCTTTTGCCGTTTGTAGGCGAATTCTCACGGTTATCCCAGAGCTGAATCTTGAAGACCGATGGTCCGAAAAAACAGATAAAATCATTCTGTTCCTTGTGTTCATGAGGTCCGCGAATTACGCCGGGCCTGGTCATGGAGATATATGCCATGACCGGCATTATATCAGGATCGATCTCATCCTTTCTGAACAGCTCGATCAGCCAGCCGCGGGTATCTGTATTTTTCTCCAGTTCACGAATCAAAACACCATTTATTTTTGATATTATCTGATTTGCACAATTCATAACGGTTTACTTTCAGCTTGAACGTTCGGCTTTTATGCTGTCCACAATATTACTAAGATATTCACCATAGGAACTTTTGTTCATCTCGGCTATTATGTTCTCGATCCGGCTTTCATCAATAAATCCCATCCTGAAGGCGATCTCCTCCAGGCAGGCGATTTTCAAGCCCTGTCTTTTCTCAATTGTGGCGATGAAATTCGAGGCCGCCAGCATGGAATCATGCGTGCCGGTATCCAACCAGGCCACACCCCGTCCAAGCCTGATCGCCTCCAGCTCGCCCATTTCGAGATAATTTTCGACAAGATCGGTAATTTCGAGCTCGCCTCGTCTAGATGGCTTCAACTCAGCCGCCATATCAAGCACGCGGTTATCGAAAATATACAATCCTGTCATCGCATATTTGGATTTAGGCTTTTCAGGTTTCTCCTCAATTGAGAGTGGCAGTCCCTCTTTATCGAATTCGATGACACCGTATCTCTGGGGATTATTGACGGTGTAGCCGAAAACCATAGCTCCTTTTTCGAACTTTGAAGCCCTGCGGATAAAGTCTGATTTCCCATGGAATATGTTATCCCCGAGAATTAAAGCGACCGAATCATTTCCGATGAATTTCCTGCCTATCAGGAAAGCCTGAGCGATTCCATCCGGATTCTCCTGAATTTCATACGATATATCGAGGCCCACATTACTACCATCCCCAAGGAGCTCCCGAAATCTGGGAATATCGATCGGCGTCGAAATTACCAGTATTTCTCTAATACCCATAAGCATCATGGTAGAAAGAGGATAATAGATCATCGGTTTGTCGTAAATCGGCAGGAGCTGCTTGGAGCCGACTTTGGTGGCCGGAAATAGGCGGCTGCCTTTTCCGCCTGCTAACACTATACCTTTTTTGATATTTTGAGACATCTATTGCTCTTCCAGACGTTTTTTGTACCAGGTATTATAATAGGTTTTATACTCCCCGCTGATGCACTTTTCCATCCACTCCCGATTATCCAGGTACCATTGAACCGTTTTTCTCAAACCTTGCTCGAAGTCATGTTCCGGCTTCCATCCCAATTCCTTCTTAATCAATGAATAATCCATGGCATAGCGCCAGTCATGACCGGGGCGATCCTCCACAAATTTAATCAGCTTTTCGTGTCCATCCTCACCGGTCAGGTCATCCACAATCTTGCAGATCATCCTAACCAGATCTATATTTTTAATCTCCTTATCTCCCCCGATATTATAGGTTTTTCCCGATTGTCCATGATGGAAGACTAAATCGATTGCTTTACAGTGATCTTCCACATATAGCCAATCACGAACATTCTCGCCATCACCGTAAACGGGAAGAGGCTCATGATTAAGAGCGTTGTTAATCATCAGGGGAATAATCTTCTCAGGAAATTGATATGGTCCGTAATTGTTTGAACAGTTTGAAGTTACAACATTCAGGCCGTAGCTTTTGTTATAGGCCCGAACAAAATGGTCGGATGATGCTTTGGAAGCGGCATAGGGCGAATTTGGGGCATAGCAGCTTTTCTCGCTGAACTTGCCCTCGGCCCCCAGCGATCCAAAGACTTCGTCCGTCGAAACATGGTGAAAGCGAAACTCCTTACCAAAAAGATTGTGTCTCCGGGAAATCTCCAGAAGATTGTGCGTGCCGATTATGTTAGTGTTTATAAACTTATCGGCGCCCAGGAGAGAGCGGTCCACATGGGTTTCTGCGGCCAGATTTATGAGGCCGTTAAACTGATACACCTGGAAAAGCTCGCCAACAAGCTCCCGGTCAGCAATATCGCCCCGGGCAAATATATAGTTTTCTTCCATTTCGGTATCCTGTAAATTGGAGAGATTTCCGGCATAGGTGAGTTTATCGAGATTCACAAAAAGATAATCCGGATATTTGGCGATCATATAATGCAGCAGGTTCGATCCTATAAAACCGGCTCCTCCGGTAATAAGAACCCGCTTTCCGAATTTGTCTAAATTGCTCATATTGGACGGTCTTTTCCTGCTCTTTCAGGCTGAGGAATGATACTGCTCCGGAGCCGGTTTGTCAAGCCTGAGGGAATTTTCCCAGCCGACAAGGTCAGAAAAGAAAAAGAAAAATTTGCTAAAAACATTATCTTGTATATCCGAAAAAAAACAATTATAATGGATTATCAGCACTAGGGGGTTAGAATTTACCCATGATTAGGTCTAATTTATAACCGTTTTTGTGCTGTACTATGAAAAGATTTGTTTTTGCCACACTGTGTTTACTGCTGCTTACGGCTGCCTCAATGGCAAGTGTTCTGCACGTACCCGCGCAGTATGAGAATATTCAAGCCGCGGTTTCAAACGCCCAGGACGGCGATACGGTACTGGTGGCGCCGGGCGTTTACTTCGAGCATGTCGAGTTCAATGGCAAAGCCATTCTGCTGGCATCCCATTTTGTTCTCGATTCTGACTTAAACACTGTAAAAGCGACTATTATCAGCGGTTCCGATATGATGCATCCCGATACCGGGACGGTGATCACTTTCAGAAATGGAGAAACGAATGCCTCTATTTTGAAAGGATTTACGATCCGGTCCGGTTTCGGAACGCTTATTGCCGACAGCTATCTTGGAGGCGGCATTCTATGCATTAATAATTCTAATCCGGTAATCTGTGATAATATAATCAGGGAAAACAATGCGATTAATGGCGGGGGATGTGCTTTTTTGGATTCGGAGCCGTACTTTGTCCGTAACAGAGTGATTTATAATAATGCTCTGCGTGGTGCAGGAGTATATCTGGATAATTCGGAAGCAGTCATTGATTATAGTATCATTGGTCATAATTCTGCTACTGAGGACGGAGGAGGAATTTATATCTCTGTCAGTGACAGCTGTGCAATAAGCGATTGTGTGATCTTAAATAATAATGCCGCCGCAACAGGCGGAATAAGCTGCATTTCATCCACTCCGGACATTTCATATAACGACTTATATAATAATCAGCATACTGACTTCGGTGACTGCGGCGAGGGTCTTGGCGATACTCTGGTATGCCAGAACTTCAATCTTATACCCTCGGACTGTTTTTACAATATCATCCGTGACCCGGAGTTTTTGGATACGGTCTCGTTTTATCCGGGCTATGAATCGCCGCTTATAGATGCCGGTTCGGAATTTACTGCGGATTTTCCATGGGACGGCCTGCGCACCGACATCGGTCCATATGAAGTCCATTATCTGGTTGGAGACAGCAACAGCGACGAGCGAATTAACATCACCGATGCATATTTTTTGATAAAGTATATATTCCTGGGCGGGCCGGCTCCGGATCTGATTTACAGAGGCGATTTCAATTGTGACAGGAAATTGAACCTCGTCGATATAATGCAGATAATAAATTATGTTTTCCAGAGTGGACACGGTCCCTGTATCAATGTTGTCTGGCCCCCAGAAGCTGTTTATTGACCTTTCACAATTCTCTCTTATTGTATAATTTACCCACGAAATAGAATATAAAAGCAACTAATATGTACTGTTTATGTGGGAGGCGCATGAATGTGCATCAATGAAAGTAGTTGCATTTTATGAAATTGATCCTTATTTAACACGAAAAATGGATAACATTTAAACATGGAGGTCTTATTATGAGACGGGCATCAACAAAAAAGTCATCCAGGCTGATGCTGTTACTGATCCTTTTATTGATACCGTTAGTTTTTACTGGCTGCGGGACCCAGGTGCCCTCGGGCCACAATGCGGTGAAGTTCTTCAAATTCAGGGGCGGTACGGAGATGGGAAAAATCTATGGAGAGGGTTTCAACTGGCATATGCCGTGGAACTCAATGTATGTCTATCAGACTCAGCTCCAGGAAAAACAGGAGATTCTCGATGTTCTCACCTCCGATGGAGCGACAATTCAGCTGGAGGTTTCGGTCTGGTATCGTCCAATTGCCTCGAAGCTGGACAGTCTTCAGGTCACTATTGGACCCAATTACTATAACGTCGTGGTTGCTCCGGCATTAAGGGGACTTGCGCGGCAGATTGTGGGACGCTACAAACCAGAGGAAATCTATTCCACCAAGCGGGAGGAGATTTCCAATGCCATTATCAAATCGATGGATTCACTGATGGCTGGCAAATTTATCAATGTCGATAACACAATTATCAGGGATGTGGTTCTTCCAGCGAAAATATCCAATGCGATCAATGAAAAGCTGGCCGCCGACCAGGAACAGCAACGGATGGAATTCGTTTTGCTGAAGGAGGAACGAGAAGCGGAGCGTAAAGTCATCGAGGCAGAGGGCATCCGCCAATTCCAGCAGATTGTATCCGCCGGATTGACCAAGGATTTTCTGCGCTGGAAAGGAATTGAGGCAACCCAGCTTTTGGCCAACTCTCCTAATGCCAAAGTGGTGGTTATCGGAAGCGGTGCTGACGGCCTGCCGATTATNNAAGAAGATAAGTAACAAAATTGAATTGAATCCTCAGGGTCGCAATTGACCCTGAGGACATACACGAATAAAATAAAATTGGTACAGGATAAAGAACATGCTGTTAGCGATAGACTGCGGAAATACCAATACCGTATTCGGTATTTACAACGATAAGAAGCTCCTCAGCCAGGGAAGATTTACGACCCGGGAACTGGGGACATCATCGGAGTGTGCTATGGCAGTGGACTGGTTTATTGAACGCAACTCCCATGCCCCGGAAGAGATCAAGGCCGTCGTTATCGGATCTGTGGTCCCGCATGTTACCGGCAGGTTGATTGAAATGTCACGCCTCTATTTCGGTATCGAGGCAGTTGTGGTTGATGGCATGTCGCCGCTTGGAATCAAGATTCTCTATGATAATCCTCAGGAAGTTGGCACCGACAGAATCATGGGTGCGCTGGCAGCCCACAAGCTCTACGGCGGCGACTGTATAGTAATTGATTTCGGCACCGCCACAACTTTTGATGTGATCAATAAAGATGCTGAATATCTGGGCGGTGTGATCTGCCCGGGTGTTCAGACTTCGGCAAGTTCTCTGTCGAAAAAGGCGGCACAGTTATTTAATGTCGATGTTTCTCCGCCCGGCAATGTAATCGGGAAGACCACTGCAGATTCGATGAAATCAGGACTGTTTTACGGTACTGTGGCTATGGTGGAGGGATTCGTATTGAAAATTACCGAGGAGCTGAAAACATCGTTTACAGTCATTGCCACTGGCGGCTATGCCGGGATGGTCTCGAAACATACTCAGGTAATAAATATCGTCAATGAATCACTGGTACTTGACGGTCTTGAGATGGCTTATTCTATTATAACCGGCCAGTCATACTGAGCAGGGTATTATTTCTTCTGAAGGACCGCTATCATCCGCCAGCTCGCTTCAGAATTATCCATCTTTTTGCGCAGATCAAATTTACCGTAAGAGCCCAGGTACCTGAATTTTCTCGAGCATTCGATCAGCAGTCTGAATTCCTGATAGGGAATAATCCGGTATGGATCGGTGAAGGTAAAGGTCTTGCGCTTTCCGCCATTTTCCTTTACCTGCATGGTGACCCGGGTCTCATGAACTTGAGTTATCGGATCGAAGGGATCATCATCCGAACCCCACTGCACAAAGACTTTGGTTCCGTTAAGCTCCATGTCCCAGATATTTGTGTCATCCTCCTGCTCCTCGAAATTATCACGGGGGTGCTGGAGTTCGATGATATAGATACCGCCGGGCTTGAGGTTTCTCGCTACTGAATCGAGATGCTTTAGAAGATCTTCATTGGTGGTAAGCATGTGGATGGATGCGATCATGCACATGGCCATATCTACTTTTCTGGGAAGCCTGAAGTCGATCATATTTCCCCGGATAATCTCGGCGGTTCCGCCCTCAATTTCATTTTTTTCGCGGGNNCATTTTTTTCGCGGGCATATTCAACCATCGCCTCTGAAAGATCGAGACCATAGGAATAATCAATACCATTCTTCTTTGAGAAGTAGATCGCATGATAAGCCGGGCCGCAAGCGATATCGACAATGGATCGGAGCGGCCGTCCCACGATCTTTTGATACAGCCTGGTCATAAAATTGTGTTCCTTGCGCAGGTCCCGGAAATCGAAAGCGATATCGTAATATTTTGGGTGCAGGTAAAGTTTATTTTTTGACATAGTTTCTCTCCTTAAATATTCTAACTGTCGTCCTCCTCAGAAAGTTTCCAGCCCCCTTTGCGATAACGCCAGAGGGCCAGCATAGCCCGGCTGGCCCAGTCCATAAACATCGCCCACCAGACCGGATGCACACTCCACTCCAGTATATAAGCAAAAAACGAAGCAAAGGAAAGCCTTACTATCCATGCCCCTATAAAAGATATATACATTACCCATCTGGTCTCCCCTGCTCCCCTCAGTGCTCCGCCGAATACCATGGTAATGGCCAATACCGGCTGCATGGCGGCGGCCATCTTGCAGACATACAGGCCATAGGGGACAACCTCCGGATCATTTGTGAAGATGCTCACCCAGAACGATGGAAATAAAAGAAATGTCAAGCCGAATACACTCATGATTGAAAGGGCAATCCATCCCGCCTGATACCCGGACCGCACCGCCCGTTCATGGTTCTTTGCTCCCAGATTCTGGCCCACCAGAATCTGGGCGGTCTGCATATACGCCAGTCCCGGCAAAAACGAAAAGGCTTCGATATTGATGACAATTTGAGTCGCCGCGTATGCCGCTACCGAATAGTGCAGAACGATGGCGTTAAAAAGCATGATGGCTGTCGATACGAAGGTGCGTTCACCGATGACAGGAAGGGAGAGATCCCAGAGCCTCCGAAGCTGGACCGGTGTCGCCCAGCCCATCTTGAAGTTGATAAGCCCGCGCTTTAGAGCAATTATATACATAATTGAGGCGCCCAGGAAGTCAGAAATAACCGTGGCCCACGCGGCCCCCTCGATACCGATGGACGGCAGGCCGAATTTGCCGTAGACCAGGATATAGGCGACTATTATATGTACAACATTAGTGATTGAAACCACATACATGGGAGTTCGTGAATCGCCTGTCCCCTGGAATATAGCCGTGAGATTGTAAACGAATACACGGAAAGTATAGAAGAGCCAGATCAGGCGCAGGTATTTCCAGACAAGATCTAGCACCTGGCCTTCCGCGCCCATAAAAGCTGCCAGAGGCCGGGAGAAATTCTCGCCCAGCATGATCATGATCAAACCCACAACTACAGAAAGCCAGATTGAGCTGTTTATGATACTGGTACGCTTCTGGGGATTTTTTGAGCCCGTGTAGTAGGAGACCATGACATTGACACCCACCGAAAGCGCATATGCCAGCGCCATACCCACAAATGTTATCTGCTGTCCGAGGCCGATAGCTGCCAGCGGCTCTTTGCCGGTATGGCCAAGAATGATAACATCGGCAATGCCCACGCCCCTGATAAGCACCATGGAAGCGATAATAGGCCAGGCCAGACGATTGATCTCTTTGCGCAACTCCCGGTTATTCATAAGATGTCAAAATCGCTTTTTCCCAATTGAAAGTCAACCGGATTAAATTGTAATTCTATCCATATAATAAGGGTATTAATTCTTTAATATCTTNNGAGCGCATGGGGATTTGAATTAGGAATGGATATCATATTACAAAAGGCACGAACATCCTGGTATTTTTCTTGTATTGAACATATTCTTCTCCAAAATATCGAATATTTTCCGTTTCCTCTCTTAATGCGGTAATTACAGCCAGGGTAGTTGTAATAATGGCAATACCAAGACCATACCAGGTAATGTTCTTCAGAAGAATTCCCCAGGCGCCAAATATTGCTGAACCATACATCGGGTGACGAATATATTTGTAAGCCCCCGCTCTAACTAATCTGGTTGTTTTTTCAATCCCGATCAATAGAGGATCGACTCTTTCACTGCCGGGTTGGCCATACTTTTTAATCGAAATCGCCGCAGAAGCCACATAGACAATCGATATCAATNNAAGAGATATAAAAAGAAGAATCCATGACGCAACCTGACCGCTCTTAAATGGGTCTCTGAACCAATGATCGATATTTATTAGAACCAGGATAAGAAGCGCCTCCCAGACAAAAAATCGATAAAATCCATGAGAACGACCAGCACCCAAGGTATGACGTGATAATAGGGCAAATCCAGAAGAAGTAATAATGAAAATAATTATCTTTAATTCGGCAGCCATAAATTAGACC
>JAABVY010000339.1:9324-9900 GCA_011777135.1 Candidatus Zixiibacteriota bacterium
TTATCTTTAATTCGGCAGCCATAAATTAGACCTCATTAGTCAATTTATATGTCACTAGCCTTCCAATCAACATTTAAACTTGCTTGTGAATGTTAAGATGTCTCTGTAATCTAAAGAATAACTGATCTGCCTCAGATTAATCTGGAGATAATCGTACGCTCTTATACTTGACTAATTTAGGAAACAATGAAGATCAAAATGGGTTTGAATTATTATCCGGTATTTACTAAATTAGAGGATTATGATAACTGAAATACATCTGGAGGAATGATGAGAATGCAAAAAAAATCGCTCCTTGTTCTGCCGCTTTTTATCATCACTTTATTCACAGCATCAAATGCAGAACAGCTCAATATCGATGTCAAAGAGCATGTGCTCGACAACGGCATGAAAATTCTAGTGGTTGAAAATCATGACGCCCCGGTCTTCTCGACCATCATCAGGGTTAAGGTGGGGGCTGTGGACGAACGCCCCGGCCAGACCGGCCTTTCCCATTTTCTCGAGCACATGATGTTCAAGGGAACGAAGATATTCGGCACCACCGATTACAAGGCCGAGGAAAACCTGATGGCTCCG
>JAABVY010000138.1:0-1358 GCA_011777135.1 Candidatus Zixiibacteriota bacterium
ACCAGGACACCTCGGTTCTGATCGAGAAGGTTACCCTCTGGAACACCTCCGGAGGCGCCCTGAGTGACTTTATTGTAGGTGAGGAATCCGATTGGGATTGCGATCCGGATTCATCCATCGATGCCGGCTTTATCGATTTCGGATACAACATGGTTTATCAGACCGGTGATCATAACGGTACCAACATTGCGGCCGGTTTGATGCCCATAGTCGGCACCAACACCCAGTATGGTGCGGAAGCTATCAATGGTTATGATTATGCTTACTTCAGCCTGGGCTGGTATCCGGATACGATGTACAACAAGCTGCAATCAATTGCTGGCGGCCTGAATGTTTTCACTGATTCGGTCAACGGTACAGAGATGCGTATCCTGAATACTTTCTATGGCGGCACTCTGGCGGTTGATGACACGCTTGAAATCTGCAAGGTCAAGGCGGTCAGCCTGACAGGTCAGTCAGGTTNNTCAGGCGGGCCTGCGCAGCCTGATGGATAAAGGCAGATCATATGCCCTGAAATATCCTGCCATTCTGAATGCCGAGCTTACAGCCGATATAACTGAGATAGAGTTCAATCATTTTCTCAAGAAGGCTCCGGTTGTTATCTCAGTTTGGGAAGCTAATTATGGATTGAATGTGCCTATCGAAGTCGCAATTGACGACGGCGGTTTGGGTTGGCTGGAAGCGATTGCTCTTCCGAATACCACTCCGGGTCNNGATGACACGCTTGAGATATGCAAGGTCAAGGCGGTCAGCCTGACCGGTCAGTCAGGTTTGCAAGCTCTGATAAGCAAGGGCGAATCATATGCCTTCAAATATCCCACCATTCTGAATGCAGAGCTTGTTGGAAGTCCGACAACTGTCAACTGGACTCACAATAACAAGGCGGGAGATTCAACGGAGATTAGTATTTCCGAGGAGGTTTATGGCCTAAATGTCTTCCTCGATATCACAGTTGATGATGGAGGTGACGGATGGCTATTTGCTACACCTCCTTTCCCAGCGCAGACTCCGAATTCAATCTGGGTAGCTTATGATGAGACGGTTGCCAATTCTCTTGCTGATGGCACTTACAATGGTACGGTTACCGTAACCTCGCCCGACATCGGCGAGGATGAGGTGGTAATCAATGTTACCTTGAATGTAACTTCCTTGCCATGTCAGGGTATATGCGGTGATGCCAATGACGACGGCAGTGTTAACGTTTCAGACGCGGTCTATATTATCAACTTTGTCTTTGTTGGCGGCAATCCTCCGCAGCCTATACAGGCTTGCGGTGATGCCAACAGTGACGCATCTGTTAACGTTTCAGACGCAGTCTATATCATCAACTTCGTCTTTGTTGGCGGTGGTGCCCCCAC
>JAABVY010000138.1:1406-3106 GCA_011777135.1 Candidatus Zixiibacteriota bacterium
CGAATAAAGCCGTCCGGTAACCGGACGGCTTTTTAATTGAAAATATTTCCTTCGTAATTTATAATATTATTATATTTAGTCCATGTTATACTTTGCGAACAATTCTATTATTATTATGTTGTAAAAAATGTGTGCAATAAAAACAGCAAATCAGAAAAAGGGATTAAGGCAAAATGACTTATAAGGAATTACCGATACCGCATAATTATAATGAAGAAAAAGTTTCCGAGGTCTGGCGCATCGATTACCGGGAACTTTCCAAAAGGGCCAGAGCCTGGGCAAAAGAGCATAAGCTTAGAGCTGCTCCTGAAGATAAAAAGACAATCTGTCTTTTATTAGTAGACTGCCAGAATACATTCTGCACTCCCGGGTACGAACTTTTTGTGGCCGGGCGCTCCGGAAATGGCGCGGTTGAGGATAGCAAGCGCATCTGCAAATTCATATATCGCAACCTGGGCATCATCTCTAACATGATTGTTTCCATGGACACACACAAGATCATGCATGTATTTCATCCCTTTTTCCTTGTCGATTCAGATGGTAATCATCCAGCTCCAATGACAATTGTATCCCTGGAGGATGTGGAAAGCGGCAAGTGGATGGTTAATCCCGATGTCGCCAAGAATATTCCCGGGAAAGATTACGACAGCCTCCAAAGATTTCTCAACCATTATTGCAAGGAGTTAGAAAAGAATGAAAAACTCCAGCTAATGATCTGGCCATATCATTCCATGCTGGGCGGCATTGGCCATGCGCTGGTTTCGGCAATTGAGGAGGCACTTTTCTTCTACGGCATTGCCCGCAAAAGACAACCGGAAATCGAGATAAAGGGAGAAAACCAGCTCACGGAGAATTATTCCATTTTCCGCCCCGAGGTCACCGAGGATGAAAAGAAACAGCCTATTGCATCCGAGAATAAGCCTTTTTTTGATAATCTGCTTTCACACGATAGAATCGTAGTGGCCGGCCAGGCCAAGAGCCATTGTGTAGCCTGGACCGTGGAAGACCTCCTGGCAGAAATCAAGTCTCGTGATCCGGATCTTGCCAGAAAGATTTACTTGATGGAGGACTGTTCATCACCGGTAGTTATACCGGACGTAGTGGATTTTACCGAGAAGGCAGATGAGGCATTTCAGAAGTTTTCTGATGAAGGAATGAACCTTGTCAAGTCAACCGAGCCGGTGGCTTCCTGGCCGGGAATGGACTTCCTGAAATAAGTGTGGGTCGTCAAACCAGACTCGATATAATACAGCCTCAAAGGAGGAAAATGTGAAGCCGGTAAATGGATATATTAAGCCGCTTTTAACAGATCAATACGAACTTACCATGGCCTATGCTTACTTCAATGCAGACAGGCATGAGGATTTCGCAGTCTTCGATTTATTTTTCCGCAAGAATCCATTTGGAGGAGAATTCACGATATTTGCGGGCCTCTCGGAGGCATTGAAATTCCTCCAGGATTATCATTTCGAAGATGATCATATCGATTATATCTGTGAACAATTGCCTGAATGCAGCGACAGATTTCGCGACTGGTTAAAAGGTCTGGACTGCTCCAGGGTAAAAGTGCACTCTTTGAGAGAGGGAGATCTGGCCTTTCCTCGGATTCCCATGATGAGGGTGGAGGGCCCACTTGGAATCTGTCAGCTTATGGAATCAACACTTCTCAATCTAATCGCCTATCCATCTTTAATTGCAAC
>JAABVY010000085.1 GCA_011777135.1 Candidatus Zixiibacteriota bacterium
GGCCAGAAAGTCCCGTCGGTCATTTTCATATCCTGACAGACGCCTTTCCAGTCGTCGTGACCCATATACCCTTCCAGCGGGGTAAAACCACCGATGCCCATCATAATCAGGTCGCCGGTCTCGCGGGAACTCATGATTACCTTTGGCAATTTCTCGGCCTTTTTCAGCTCCTCTTCCTTCTCCTTGCCTATGAGAAGCAGGATTTTGAGCTCCTCAGCACCGTGCGGTTTTATTACTGTTGAATCTGCCATAACTGATTCCTGTTCTTAGGTTTATAGTTTATAGATTTACTTACTTTTGTTCTGCCCAGGCGCTCGATCTGGCTCGCAAATTATTTTTTTCACAAACTTCGCCAAGATAAATAATTCACAAGCTTTGTCAAGCGAAATCCATCTCATTTCTCCTGGAATCAGCTCTTTTTTCTATCCTCAAACTTATCATTAATCAGATGATTACATTCCCTTAAACGGATTATATCCCATCGTCTCGATCTCTTCCACGAAGTCATCGATCAGTTTAGGAATCTTATCATAATCATCTATTTGAATCTCATGAATCTCGACTCTTTCGGATTCCAGCGCCAGCTGCTTGAGCTTATCCTGCACATTGGTCATACGTGTCGCCGCCAGCTGAGAACCCTTGACAAAGTGGCACTGGTAATCATCACCTTTCTTGCATCCCAGAAGTATCACGCCGTCAAAACCCTTGGAAAGAGCATCATTGAGCCAGATTACATTGGTCGAGCCGATACAGCGAACCGGGATGAAACGCACAAAGGGGCTGTATTTCAGCCTCATCTGGCCCACCATATCCAAAGCCGGCATCGCGTCATTTTCGCAGATGAAAACAAGAATCCTCGGCTTTTCATCAAATTCATCCGGCATCGAGATTGAGCCGATCATCTTGGAATGCATGACGATATTGTAATTCTTGAAAGTGATGATCCTCTCAGGGCATGCTCCCAGACAGATACCGCATCTTCGACAGCGGTTAGGATTCAGGAGCGGAGTGCCCTTCTCATCCTCATCGAGAGTCCCGAATGGACATTCCTCGGTACAGCGCTTGCACTGGGTGCATCTCTGCATGAAGAAGTCAAATTCGGACAGGTCACCTGCTCTCGGATGAACCGCTTTGCCGACAGAAATCGCCTCTACCGCCTGAATTGCCTTAAGAGTTGCTCCGTAGGCGTCATTCATCGAGGTCGCCATATCCATTGGAGCACGAACCGGTCCGGCGGCATAGATACCAGTTCTCCTGGTCTCATACGGGAAGCAGATAAAGTGCGAATCCGGGAAACCGTATTTCAATGATGGAAGATCGGTACCCTGACGATATGAGAGGTTCAGAATCTCAGGTCCTGCCTCGGCTCCGGCTGCAGCTTTCTTTCCGCCTTCCAGAAATTCCTTTGCCTCTTCCGATTTCGGCTCTTCATCCTCATCTTTTTCATCTTCAGAACCGCCGATCAAAAGCTCTTTCTCCATCGGCCCGATATCCACAAACTTATTGCCGACTTTATTGGTGGAGACCATACCCGATGCCAGTACTACCATATCTGTCTCAATTTGAATATCCTCGCCCAGAAGAGTCTCGCTCACGTCGATCTTGATCCTGCCATTGTCTGCAGCAACATTCTCGATCTCGCCCTTCGTCAGGAAAATACCGTCGTCCGCCTGAGCCTGCATATAGAACAGCTCATACTGCTGGGGTGAACGGATATCCTTATAGATAATATATATTTTGCAATCGGGATACTGCTCACGAACATACTTGGCCTGCTTTAGCGATACGCGGCAGCAGACAGCCGAGCAATAAGGGATATAATCCTTGTCACGAGAGCCGGCACATTGGATAAAAGCCACCGATTTGGGCTCACCCCCTGTGGGCAGTTCGATCTTGCCGGATTTGGCCATTTCTTCCATCTCAATATTGGTCACGATATTCGGGGATTTGCCATATCCCAGGTATTCGAGCTTCTTGGTAGGATACTGGCGCCATCCGGTAGCCTGAATTATAGCTCCGACCCGGATATTTTCATCACCGCTGCCATTCTGCAAGGTAACGTCGAATTCACCCGGCTGACCCTTGGTCCTCATGATCTTTGTCGATTTACGGACAGTTATATTCGGATTATTTTCGATTTCCTGGATCATCGCCTCATGATTGGTATCCTCGAGGTCCTTATAGGGCGCCTTTTTGGGGAAGAGCTTATGGAATTTCCGGGACCATCCGCCCAGCTCATTTTCCTTCTCAATCAAAATCGCCTTGTAACCGGCGTTGGCAACATTCAAAGCTGCCTGCATTCCGGTTACACCGCCGCCGATTACCAGGATATCCTTGCTGATATCCAATGTCTTCTCGTCGGGAGGGGCCGAGTTTGACAACTTGGCACAGCTCATGGCGATATAATCTTCTCCCAGCATCTGGGTATCTTCATCATTCGGCTCATGACACCAGGCGACATGTTCGCGCAGATTTGCCCGGTCCACCAGGACATCATGCCCGAACTGGAACAGGTCGGCAAAAACTCTGCCCGAGCATGCTGCAATACTAACCCGGTTCAGCTCATTAGCGGTTATTGCATCTTTGATTTCCTGTACACCCTCTGGAGAGCAGTAGGCCTTGTGCGATGCGCAATGCGCAGCCTTGCATTCTCCGGTGGCGTGTTCTTTGAGCTTTTCTATATCGAGGGATTTTCCGATATCGCAGCCTTCACAGACAAATACTCCAACTTTCGTATCCATTATTTGGCCCCTCCTTTCGCGGCTATAATGCCCTTGAGGGCGGCTCCGGTAGCATCCTGANNCATTACCGCAGCCGATAATTCCGGATTTGTCGTCCTGATCAATATAACCGAAATCATCCATAGTAACATCAGCGGGAGGAGGAGCGCTTTTTGTCGTCGGCACCATACCTGTGGCCAAAACAGCCATCTCAACAGCGGTCCTCGTCATCTCACCTGTAAGCGTATTCTCGGCTTCCAGAACGAGGTTTCCGGTTCCGTCTTCTTCGGTAATTCTTGCAACCTTGCCGCGATGGAAATGTATCTTCTCATCTTCCTGCGCGTTCATGTAAAAATCTTCCCAGCGTCCCGGGGAACGAACATCAATGTAGAAAATATGAATTTCGGTATCCGGATGCTGCCGTCTGACATATTGTGCCTGTTTCATCGAAGCCATACAGCAGATTGCCGAGCAATAGGGTAGATGGTTCTCATCACGCGAGCCGGCGCACTGAACAAAACCGACACTTTTGGGAGGATTTCCGTCCGACGGGCGTTTAATTTCGCCACCAGTGGGGCCATCCACCGAGGCCAGTCTCTCCATTATCACATTCGTAACTACATTTTGATATTGCCCGAAACCGAGATTATCGATCCTGGTTGCATCATATGGTTCCCAGCCGGTTGCCCATACAATCGCACCGGCATTGACCTTGACCGCGCGAGGCTGCATCTCCAGCTCGATTGCATCATATTCGCAGGCCTCAACGCACTTTTTCATGCGTTCGTCACCGGCATATTCCGGATCTATTACATAACGGTAGGGGAAAGCCAGTTTATGGGGAATATATATAGCTGTCGTTTCGTCCATTCCAAAATTGAGTTCATTTTTACGCATCACTTCGCAGACCTTGGCGCATTCATCACAGGCAGTGCATTTTTCGTTTACGAAACGGGGATTAATCTTTAAAGTGACTTCATAATTTCCAGGAGTACCCGAAATCGATTCAACTTCCGTAAGCGTGGAGACAGTAATATTCTCGTTTTGCCGTATCCTCTTCAGATTGATTTCGATCCCGCAGCCCGGGGGGCACATTTTGGGGAAGTATTGATTGGTTCTCAAAACTCTTCCGCCGAGCATAGGGGTCTTTTCAATCAGGACAGCTGTCTTACCAACCTCGCTCGCTTCAAGCGCCGTTGTCATGCCGGCAATTCCGCCGCCGACCACAAGGAGATCGCAGGAGACTTGATCACCTTTTATGTCCTGTACGTCCATCCTCTACTCCTATCTCTTCCTCGCAAAAAGATGTATTTGATTAGATACTGATTTGCGCTTAAGAATAGATTTGTTTGTGCTTTTTATCACAATATACATATGATATTTCATTTCTGCCATCTATGGTTATTACGCAGAAAATTAAAGATTTTATAATAAAAAAACGCCGGAAAAAGTCAAGTGATTTATATAGATATTCTATATTTACGGTGACTTTTGAAGATACATAAAAATAGATTAATCTATTTTGAAAAAGTGCATAATTTCACATAATAATAATAGAACTTATAATGCCCTCGCGTGACCATATTGGAGGAATCTGTGGCTTTTGTCAGCTTCAGCGTATATATTCGATATTTAAAAAGCGGATAGTCTCCGGCCATTTATCAAATCAGGCAGCCTGTTGAATCGATTTCGGCTTCCTGTTTATCCCCCTGGCATAGATCATAGCCAGAGTCCGGTAGAACATGTGTGCGAATTTTGAATACGGGGCATACCATAAGAGAAAAAAGACAAAGACAAGGTGGATAAAATAGGTGATATACGCCGCCGCAGCGAGCCCGCCCATTCTTAGAAATTGCAGGATCAGCCCGGTAAAACCGACTACAGCCAAAATATACAGGAACAGCCAGTCGGAATAACCGTTCGCACCGATTCGATCCCTGTCACCGAAACGCCTGACAAAGATAATCCCGAGTCCGACAAGCAGCATCAGGCCGCTGACAGTGCCCAGAACCTTTATAAGATTGGGAAGATCAATGGGGGAATGATGTCCCAGCGCAACCGTCCATAAAAGCGCCAGCCCTGCCGTGGCCATAGAGCCCAGAAATCCAAAAAGAACGAGAAAGTGAGCATAGGCCCTGGGCTTATTGGTAACACACTTATTGAAATTTTCATGCGTGATGATTTCTTTTGTGGCCAGAATTGCGCTTGATATGAAACCCGGACCTTGGTGATCGGGAAATGTCTCCTTCAATCCTTTCCAGAAACGTTTCAGGCCGATAGCGGCAAATGAAAATATGAGGACATTACCGGCTATAAACAGTCCCTCGATCCAGCCGTGCCTAATGAAATTATTATAATCTACCGCCGCACCCATGCTCATATCGACGGCTTCAAAATCCGCAAAACCGAGCATAATTGCGCCAATTACAAGAATTGGCACCAGGAATAGAATCGGCAAGGCCCTGGGTGTCGCCAATGCCCGTCCCATAAACCTGGGAAATGAATTCTCATTGAAAACATATGATCTCACCGCCGCTAAAACGTCTCCGGGGCGTGCTCCCCGCGGGCAATGAGCCGTGCAATCATTACATTGATGACAAAGCCAGACATCCGGATCCTTGATCAATCGATCTTTCTGGCCCCAGGATGCCCAAATCATTTCTTTGCGAGGGAATGGCTTGTGTTCCGGAGAGAGTTCGCATACGACCGAGCAGGTCGCACACTGGTAGCATTTTTTAAGGTCAGCTCCGCCCGCTTTCTTCACGTGACGGATAAAATCCAGATCCGGTTCCTGTAACTTATTCACAATGAATACCTCTATGTTTCTGCCATCTCATTTTGCGAACAATTCCTGCCGCAAGCAGTTATCATAGATTTTACGATATTCAATGTCAAGGATTTTGTTAATTTTTTCACGAAGTTACGATTTTTGATTGATTTTGTTTCTCATCTAACAAAAAAAGAGCGGAAGATCGTTCTTCCGCTCATGCAATGATTGTATACTGTTATTGACTAAAATGGGCAGCAGTCTCCGCCATTGCTATCCCATGATCCAGGTGAACAATCAGTGGGGGAACCACCGCCAACAAAGACGAAGTTGATGACATAGACTGCGTCTGATACGTTCACAGATGCATCACTGTTGGCATCACCGCAAGCCTGTACAGGCTGAGGCGCTCCGCCGCCTACAAAGACAAAGTTGATAATATAGACTGCGTCTGAAACGTTAACACTGCCGTCATTATTGGCATCACCGCAGAGGCCCTGGCAGGTCTGAGTGGTTACATTCAAGGTAACATCAATTACTATCACATCCTCACCAATCTCAGGCGAGGTTATGGTAACAGTACCCGTGTATGTACCCTCGGCCAGACCGCCGGCTACCGCCGCATCATAATCAATGTTGATGGAACCGGGCGTGGTCAATAACAGCGGCGTTACCTCCAGCCAGCCCAGACCACCATCATCTATGGCATATTCAAAGGGAACGTTTAGGCCATAGGCTGCTTCGGTGACAAAGACCTGCACCGGCGCTTTCTTGAGATAATAATTGAGGGTTATCGTTGTCGGAGTTGCGCTTAGTTCGGCA
Source organism: Candidatus Zixiibacteriota bacterium (assembly GCA_011777135.1). Taxonomy (GTDB): domain Bacteria; phylum Zixibacteria; class MSB-5A5; order JAABVY01; family JAABVY01; genus JAABVY01. The sequence goes on from JAABVY010000085.1 coordinate 6,310, forward strand.
TCCAGAATGGCAGGGTATTTCAACGCATATAATCTGCCTTTGTCCATCAGGCTGCGCAGGCCCGCCTGACCTGTCAGGCTGACCGCCTTGACCTTCAAGATCTCAAGCGTGTCATCAACCGCCAGAGTGCCGCCGTAGAAATTGTTTAGGATTCGCATC
>JAABVY010000284.1:0-560 GCA_011777135.1 Candidatus Zixiibacteriota bacterium
ATATTTAACAATATCTTATATTTCAGTTGCGAAGACTGATATTTATCATATTTTATACTCGGTCACTATATTGTCACGAACTCTGATATCCTGACGAGAACAACCATATGGACTCTGAAAACAAAGATAAACAACCCAATCGTGGAAGATTCGAGAAGCAAATCGGCCAGTTTGAAATAATGGAACTTTTGGGCGAAGGTGGACTGGGACGGGTTTATCTAGCCAAGGACAGCAAGCTCAATAGAAAAGTGGCCCTGAAATTCATAATCACCGCCGACATCACCGAGGAAGAGCTGAGCGGACTGTTCAAAAACGAGATTCAGGCCCTGGCGCTGGCAGAAAATCCGAACATTGTCACTATTTATGAAGCTGGGGTACATAATAATACTCCCTATATAGTGATGGAATATATTGAGGGTAAGCCTCTGAAAGAGCTCATAAAGGAAGGTAGTATAAGCACTACTGATGCAATAACATACTGCATAGAGATCTGTAAAGGCCTGGAAAAGGCGCATACGCTGGGCCTCGTACATCGAGATATAAATCCCAAAAATATTATC
>JAABVY010000284.1:570-3633 GCA_011777135.1 Candidatus Zixiibacteriota bacterium
GAGAGGGATATCAGAGATCACTTCTTATGCAGGAACCATCAACTATCTTTCTCCCGAGCAGATTAATGGCGATGTTTTAGACCATCGTTCGGACATATTCTCCCTTGGGGTAGTTCTTTATGAATTGCTGACTGGAAAAATGCCCTTCAGGGGAGAATATGAGGCTGCAACCACATATTCTATTCAGAATGTGGATCCTGAACCTCTGGCAAAGTACAATGCCGATCTACCCTCCTCCCTCCAGACTATAATCGACAAAGCTCTGCAGAAAAAGCCAGCAAAGAGGTATGCCTCCCTCGGCGACATGGCCGATGATTTGCGCAAAGTGCTGATCCATGATCTTGCAGGCAAGGCCGGACAGCCGAAACAAGGCCAAAACTCGATAGCGGTTTTAAATTTTGCCGATATGAGCCCGGAAAAGGATCAGGAATTTTTCTGTGATGGTGTGGCTGAAGAAATTATCAGCACGCTGACAAAGCTGGAAAATATTAAGGTTGTTTCGCGCTCATCCTCTTTCCAGTTTAAGGGACGGGATTATGACTCCCGCATGATCGGCAAGAAACTGGGAGTCAGTTCTGTTCTGGAAGGCAGCGTTCGCAAGGCCGGAGACAGAGTCAGGATTAACGTTCNNGATGATGGCTTTTATGTCTGGTCCGAGAAGTACGACAGCCAGCTGTCCGATATCTTCGCAATACAGGATGAGATATCCAAGGCGATTGTAGATAAATTGAAGATCAAAGCCGAGACGGATCGGGATCGTCCATTGGTCAGAAAGCCGACCCGAAATGTGGATGCATATAATGAATATCTGCGCGGTCGTTATTACTGGAACAGGCGCTATGAAGGCGGGCTCCAGAAGAGTATTGAATATTTTCAGACCGCCATCAGTCTCGATCCATTGTATGCCTCTGCCTATGCTGGTATGGCTGATTCCTTCAATATCATTGGTTTCTATAATTTCATGCCGCCCCATGAAGCTTGTACCCGAGCCAAAGCAGCCGCGGCAAGAGCGCTGGAATTGGATCCCAATCTGGCGGAGTCCCATACTGCCATGGGCTGGGTCAAGGCATTTTATGACTGGGACTGGAAAGCGGCTGAAGCTGAGCACAGGCGCGCTCTGGAGCTCAATAATACTTATGCTGTAGCCCATCACTACTATGCCCTCTTTCTGCTGGCTATGCAGAGATTTGAAGAGGCTTTCCATGAAATGAAAATTGCCCTGAATCTCGATCCCCTGGCGCCGATTATATCGACCAGTCTGGCCGCAGCTTATTATTTCAACCGGCAGTATGACGAGGCTATTAAACAGTACCTTAAAACCCTTGATTTCGAGCCGGATTTCGCAATTGCGCATGCTTTCCTTGGAGGGCCTTATGTGTGTCAGCAAAAATTTGACAAAGCCACCTATGAATGCAAGAGAGCCTGCGAACTTTCAGGAGGATCGAATTATCCTTATGCATTCCTGGCATATGTATACGGTATTTCCGGCAATATCCTTGAAGCGGAAAAGATGCTGACTGAGATGATTGAGAGATCCAGGCGGGAATATATCTCCTCGTATCATATCGCATTGATATATTGTGGTATGGGCGAATTCGAAAAATCCCTTGACTGGCTCGAAAAGGCCTACGAGGAAAGAGACAACTGGATGATATGGCTGAATATTTATCCCGTATTTGACCCCCTCCGTAAGCATCCAAGGTTCATTTCTCTGCTTGAAAAAGTAGGTCTGAAGAACTGAGTGTTCTAAACAGTTCCATCTCTGTCTGTAGCGATCCCGTAACGTTTCATTTTATCTTTCAGCCCCTTGCGGGTCAATCCCAGAATTTGTGAAGATTTCATAATATTGTTGCCGGTTCTCTCGAGTGTAGATTCGATCATTTCTTTTTCGAGCTTCTCGACCATTTCCTTAAGCGCACCGCTGGCACTCTCTTTTGAAGAGACTCCCATATCGGGCATGGTAATATCCGCGGACAGATCTCCGGTATCAATATTCTCTCCATCTTCGCAAACCACCGCAGCTCTTTCGATTTCATTCTCCAGCTGACGCACATTCCCGGGCCATGAGAACTTGTTCAGGGCCTCTGCTGCAGCGGGCGAAATGTTCAATGATTTCCGTCCCAATTTGACCTTCAATCTGTCGAGAAAATGCTGAACCAACAAGGGTATGTCATCCCTGCGTTCTTTTAACGGTGGTATCTTGATTGTAAAAGTGTTAAGGCGATAGAATAGATCCTTCCGAAAAGTACCCTTCTTGATCTCCTCCTCCAGGTTCTTATTGGTGGCCGAGAGCACGCGAACATTGACCGTCTCCGATTTCGATGCGCCCACAGCACGAATCTCGCCATTCTCGATCACTCTTAAAATGGCGGCCTGGGTGGATAGAGGAGCATCGCCAATCTCATCCAGGAATATCGTGCCGCCATCGGCCTCCTTGAAAAGGCCCGGCTTTGAACGATCCGCGCCTGTAAATGCTCCTTTAATATGCCCGAAGAGCTCCGATTCCAATAATGTCTCAGTTTTGACACCGCAGTTTTTAATGACCAGCGGTCTAGATTTGCGACCGCTGTTATAGTGAATAGCCCGTGCAATCAGTTCCTTCCCTGTCCCTGTAGCCCCGAGAATTAAAACGGGAGCATCATTGCCACAAACTTTGGAAACCATTGTCAGGACTTCTTTCATCGGTTTGCTTTTGCCGATTATATTTTCAAACGCGAAGCTGCGGTCAAGCTCATTTTTCAATCGGATATTCTCATCCTGCAACTGCTTCTGGGATACTTGCAAGAGTTCATTCTTGAGCGCTATCTCTTCGTATAGCAGAGCATTTTTCAGGATTTGAGCGGATTGCGATACTATTATACCTGCAATCCTACTTTTCTCCGGGTCAAATACCCCTTTCTCCTCATCTCTCACCAGAGATGTAAGGCCAATTATCTCTCCTCCGGCAATCATCGGAAAACACAAAATTGATTTAAAACGCCCGTCTTCCCCAGAAGAAATTCCAGTAAACCGATCATCGTTGTCGATATCATCTATCCGCAGCATTTCTTTATTCCTCAGAAC